>CAZZZX010000150.1:0-7035 GCA_964658585.1 uncultured Novosphingobium sp. | reverse complement strand
CGCCCGGCCCCTCGCATGTCCGCGCTATTCCGCCGCCGCCGCGACCGGCGGATCGCGGAACACCAGCACCGGCTTGCGCGCCGCCGCGGTCTCGTCGAGCCGACGACGCGGGGCATGGACGGGCGCCGCCTTGAGCGCCGGATCGCCTGCGCGCGCGCGCGACGCGACCGAGCGCAGCGCGACGATGAACTGGTCGAGCGCGGCCTTGCTCTCGGTCTCGGTCGGCTCGATCAGCATCGCGCCATGGACGACCAGCGGGAAATACATCGTCATCGGGTGGAAGCCCTCGTCGATCAGCCCCTTGGCGACATCCATCGTCGAGAATCCCTCGGCGAAGCCGTCGTCCGAGAAGATCGCCTCGTGCATACACGGGCCCGACTGCGCGAACGGCGCCTCGAGCGCGTCCTCCAGCGAGCGCAGCACGTAGTTGGCGGAAAGTACCGCATCTTCCGAGACCTGGCGCAGACCGTCCGCACCGTGGCTGAGCATGTAGGCGGCGGCACGCACGAACATGCCCATCTGGCCGTGGAACGCGACCATGCGCCCGAACGCCCTCTCGTGATGCTCCTCGGCGACCGTCTCCTCCTCGACGAGGACGTAGCGATCGCCATGCCGCTCGACGAACGGCAGCGGCGCATAGGGCGCGAGCGCGGCGGAGAACACCACCGGCCCCGAGCCCGGGCCGCCGCCGCCGTGCGGGGTCGAGAAGGTCTTGTGCAGGTTGATGTGCATCGCATCGACGCCGAGATCGCCCGGCCGCACCTTGCCGACGATCGCGTTGAAATTGGCGCCGTCGCAATAGAGATACGCGCCGACCGCGTGGACCGCCTCGCCGATCGCGATCATGTCGGGCTCGAACAGGCCGCAGGTATTGGGATTGGTGATCATCACGCCGGCGACGTCCGGGCCGAGCTTGGCCTTGAGCGCGGCGAGATCGACGCGGCCCGCCGCGGTCGCGGGGATCGCTTCGACCGCATAGCCCGCAAAGGCGGCGGTGGCGGGATTGGTGCCGTGCGCGCTCTCGGGCACGAGGATGGTCTTGCGCGCGTCGCCGCGCGCCTCGTGCGCGGCGCGGATCGCGAGCAGCCCGCACAGCTCGCCGTGCGCGCCCGCCTTTGGGCTCATCGCGATGCCGGGCATCCCGGTCAGCGTCTTGAGCCACGTCGCGACCAGATCGATCAGCGCGAGCGCGCCCTGCGTACCGTCGACCGGGGTCAGCGGGTGGAGATCGGCGAAGCCGGGGAGCCGCGCCATCTTCTCGTTCAGGCGCGGATTGTGCTTCATCGTGCACGAACCGAGCGGAAACAGCCCGAGATCGATCGCATAGTTCTGCCGACTGAGCCGGGTGTAGTGGCGCACCGCCTCGGGCTCGGTCAGCCCGGGCAGGCCGATCGGCCGGTGGCGCTCCAGCCCGCCGAGCCGGCTCGTCACTTTGGGCAGCGCGGGCAGATCGACGCCGGTCCGCGTGGTGTCGCCGATCTCGAACAGCAGCGGCTCCTCGAGCATCAGCGCGCGGTTGCCGGTGGTGGTGGCAGGCGCCGCGGCGGCGTTCGATACCGGCGCTTCGGGGCGCCATCCCGATGAGTTGATCGTCATGCCAGTGCCTCCCCCAGCGCGTCCGCCAGGGCCGCGACATCCTCGCGCGTCGTCGTCTCGGTGACCGCGACGATCAGACCGTTTTCCAGCGCCTCGACCCCCGGATAGAGCCGGCCGAGCGACACCCCGCCGAGCACGCCGCGGCGCGCCATCTCCTGCACCACCGGGCGCGCCGGCTTGGCGAGGCGTAGCGTGAACTCGTTGAAGAAGGCACCGTCAGGCAGCTCGACCCCTGGGACCGCCGCCAGCGTGTCGGCCGCCTCGACCGCCAGCGCATGGTTGAGCGCGGCGAGATCGCGCAGCCCCTTCTCACCCAGCAAAGTTAGATGCGCGGTGAAAGCCAGTGCGCAAAGCCCTGAATTGGTGCAGATATTGGAGGTCGCCTTCTCGCGGCGGATATGCTGCTCGCGGGTCGACAGCGTCAGCACGAAGCCGCGCTGGCCGGCGGCGTCGACGGTCTCGCCGCACAGCCGGCCGGGCATCTGGCGGACATGCTTGTCGGCGCACGCGAACAGCCCGACATAGGGGCCGCCGAACTGCAGCCCGACGCCGAGCGACTGGCCCTCGCCGACGACGATGTCCGCACCCATCTCGCCGGGCGAGCGGATCAGCCCGAGCGACACCGGCTCGGTGACCACCGCGACGAGCAGCGCGCCCCTGGCGTGGCACGCGGCGGCCAGCTCGGACAGGTCCGCGATGCGGCCGAGGATGCTGGGGTTCTGCACGACGACGCAGCTCGTCTCGCCGTCGACCGCGGCGATCAGGCGCGCCATCTCCTGCTCGGCGGTCCCGTCGAGGCTGGGCAGCGCGGTGTCGAGCACGTCGCCGGTGAAGCGCGCCATCGTCCGGCACACCGAGACGTAATGCGGATGCAGCCCGCCGGACAGGATCGCCTTGCCGCGCCGGGTGATGCGCCGCGCCATGACGATCGCTTCCCAGCACGCGGTCGAGCCGTCGTACATCGAGGCATTGGCGACGTCGCAGCCGAGCAGGCGCGCGACCTGGGTCTGGAACTCGAACAGAACCTGGAGCGTACCCTGAGCGATTTCAGGCTGATACGGCGTATAGCTCGTCAGGAACTCACCACGCTGGATGATGTGATCGACGCTCGCCGGGACATGATGGCGATACGCGCCGGCGCCGAGGAAGAAGGGCTGATCCCCCGCCGCCTGGTTCATCCGCGCGAGCCGGGTGAGCTGGCGCTCGACCGATTGCTCGGACGCGTGGAGCGGCAGATCGTGGATCGGGCCGGTGAGCCGCGCGGCCTCGGGCACGTCGACGAACAGATCGTCGACATGGGCGGCGCCGACCGTCGCCAGCATCGCCTGGCGGTCGGCATCCTGAAGGGGGAGATAACGCATCAGGCGGGTTTCCTCATCGAGAAGCGCAGGCGGACATAGTCGGCGAGCCAGCCGCCATCGGGCTGGCGCAGATCGGGCGCGGTGCGGCGTTCGACCGCGTACGCGATCTCGGCCTGCTCGTCGTCCGGGATGCCGCCCGCATCCATCAGTCCGGTGCGGAAGGTGCGCACCCAGCCGGCGACGCCGGTCGGCAGCGGTGTCGGCCGCGGGATCAGCCGGGCGTCGATGTCCACGAAGCCCGCCCCGGCATAGACCGCGGTGAAGTCGGCGACCGAGGGATACCAGTGCGTATCCTGCGGGCGGGCGTCCCGCCCGCGCGCGGCGAGTTCGGCGCGGACCGCGCGCCAGATCGTCGCGACATTGCCCTCCCCGCCCATCTCGCCGACGAAGCGCCCGCCGGGCTTCAACGCCGCGAACACGCCGCGAGCGACCGCGGCGGCATCCAGCATCCAGTGCAGCGCGGCGTTGGAGAAGGCGGCATCATAATCGGGCGGGAATGCCAGCGCCTGCGCGTCGACGACCGCGACATCGAGCCCGCGCGCCCTCGCCGCCGCGATCATCTCGGGCGAGGCATCGATGCCGGTGACCCGCGCGCCCGCCGCGACCAGCGCCTCGGTCAGCACGCCGTCGCCGCAGCCGACATCGAGGATGCGCTCGCCGGCACGGGGGCCGAGCAGCTCGACGACGGGCATTCCCATCGCGGGAACGAACGCGGCGCAGGCCGCGTAATCAGCGGCGTTCCAGTGCGAGGCGGGATTAACCATGCGACGCTCCGTTCGCCCTGAAACGCCGCACCCCGTTCGCCCTGAGCGAAGTCGAAGGGCCGGCGGGGGCTTCGACTTCGTTCAGCCCGAACGGAGGGTGGTCCAGGGCCCGGGCGGGAACGGGCTGCATCGTCACAGCCCGTCCACGAATGCCTTGTACGCCGCCGCATCCATCAGCCCGTCGAGTTCGGAAGGGTCGGCGAGCGTCATCCTGTAGAACCAGCCGTCGCTTTCGGGCGCGGTGTTGACCAGCGCCGGATCGCCCTCCAGCGCGGCATTGGCCTGCGTCACCTCGCCCGACACCGGCGCATAGACGTCGGATGCGGCCTTAACGGATTCGACGACCGCGGCCTCCTTGCCCTTCTCGACCCTGGTGCCCGCCGGGGGGATTTCGGCGAACACGATGTCGCCGAGCTGCGCCTGCGCATAGTCGGTGATGCCGACGGTCGCGGTGGTGCCGTCGACGCTGATCCACTCGTGATCCTTGGTGAAGAAGATCGTGGCCATGGGTCAAACTCCCTTGCGGTAATAACGGTGGGGGACGAGCGGGCTGGCGGTCACCGTCGCGGTGAAGCTCTTGCCGCGATGCTCGACGGTGACGATCGTGCCGGGTTGCGCGTCGGCGAGCGGCACATACGCCATCGCGATCGGTTTGCTCAGCGTCGGCGAGAAGCCGCCCGAGGTGACCCGGCCGCCGCCCGCCACCGTCGCGCCCTCGCGGATCGGCTGGCGACCGTCGACGATCAGCATGACGCGCTTGAGCGCGGGACCGTGCGTGCGCTCCGTCATGATGCGGTCGTGGCCCGGAAAGCCGCCCTCTTCGCGCCGCCGCTTGGCGACCGCGAAGCCGAGATCGGCGGCGATCGGCGTGGTCCCGGGATCGAGATCGTGCCCGTAGAGCGGCAGCGCCGCCTCGAGCCTGAGCGAATCGCGCGCACCGAGGCCGATCGGGCGCACTTCGGTTTCACGCATGATCGCATCGGCGACACGCCGGGCCTCGGCGGCGGGAACCGAGATCTCGAACCCGTCCTCGCCGGTATAGCCCGAACGGCTGATCCACGCCTCGACGCCCGCGACCAGGAACGCGCCCGCGGTCATGAAGGAAAGCGCCTCGACGCCGGGGGCGATGCGGCTCAGCGCATCGACCGCCTCGGGCCCCTGCAGCGCGAGCAGCGCCTGCTCGTCGAGATGGTTGAGCGTGATCGCATCGGGCAGATATTCGCGCAGGTGCGCGATGTCGTCCCACTTGGTCGCGCCGTTGACGACCATGTAGATGTCGTCGCCGCGATTGGTGACCATCAGGTCGTCGAGGACACCGCCGGTGTCGTCGAGCAGCAGCGAATAGCGCATCCGCCCGGCGCCCAGCCCCGCGACGTCGGCAGGCAGCAGCGCCTCGAGCGCCGCCGCCACGCCCTCGCCCGAGAGGACGAGCTGGCCCATGTGGCTGACGTCGAACAGCCCGGCATGATCGCGCACCCAGTTGTGCTCGGCGATGATGCCTTCGTACTGGATCGGCATCCGGTAGCCTGCGAACGGCACCATCCGCGCGCCATGCGCCTCGTGCCAGGCATCGAGCGGGAGCGCGGCGGGGCCGTCCTCGATCAGCTCGTCGGTGGCGGGATCGGGAGATACGGTATCGGTCATCTCGGGCCTTCCGTGGTCGGGTCATGCGCGGCTGCCGGCCCGAAGGCCGGCACGTCCACGCCCCCTCTGTCACGGAACCTGAGAGCTTTCGCGACGGCGCTGCCGACGCTTACCCCTTCGGTGGGGCGCCCGGCCGCAAATGCCGTACGCCCGCTTTCCAGAGTGCCTTGCCTGCCCGCGCGGTCCCGAGGCCTGAGAGATTCCGGGGCGGTTGCTCCTTCGGCGGCGATGCCGGTCCCAAGACCGTCACCGCGCTCTCCCGCGCGTGCAGCCGACGGTCGCCCGCCGAAGCCCGTTACGAGTGGCGGAGGTGGCGAGCGGAGTCAACCGGATGCCGCCGCTCAAATCCGCCGTTCGACAGGTGGCATCGATCAGGGTGCGGGCTCACCGCGTCGCGTTGTAGGCCAGTTGCTCGCGGGTGAGCTGGAAGCCGACGAGCAGCTCGAAGCTCGCCTTGGTGATCGCGGCGCGGACGCCCGGGTCGCTCAGCGGATCGACCGAGGCGTCCGCATCCTCGGCCTTGCGCTTGCGCGTGATCTGCGCGGTGATCGCGGCGGGCAGCGTCGCGTCGGCACGCGCGATCGCCGCGGTCGCCTGGCCCTCGGTGGTGGCGGTCAGCTTGCCGGCGTCGAAGTGGATCAGCACCTGGCTCTGCGACTTGGAGACGATCTGGTCGCCGGCGCGCATCACCACCGCGAAATAGGGCAGCACCACGTCGCGCGCGCCCGTCGCGGTGGCGCGCCGCGCCTCGACCTGGAAGCTTGCGGTGCTGTGGATCGTGTCGGCCGCGGACTCGTCGCAATTGCCCTGGAGATGGGTGATCGACGCGACCACGTCGATCGCGCGCGAATCGCGGCTCGACGGCGGATCGAACAGCGTCACGTCGCCGGTCGCGGCGGGAATCGCGACCGCCGGGCAGCCCGATCGCGAGATCTCCTGGCCGACGCTGCCGCCGATCGCGGTGATGTCGTTCTTGCTCTTGCAGCCCGCAAAGGCGAGCGGCAGCAGGGCGACGGCGATCGAGAGACGCTTGAGGCTCGGCAACGTGATTTCCTTCATCCGGCCCGATCGGGCGCGCGGACCATAGGAACCGGCGCAGGGGCAGGCAAGCTAGTGAGACAGCGCCGCGACCCCGGGCAGGTCCTTGCCCTCCATCCATTCGAGGAAGGCACCGCCCGCCATCGAGACGAAGGTGAAGGCGTCCGCCACCCCGGCGCGGTTGAGCGCGGCGACGGTATCGCCCCCGCCCGCCACCGACACCAGGCTGCCGTCCTGCGTGAGCGCCGCCGCGGTGGTGGCGAGGCTGACGGTCGCGGCATCGAAGGGCGAGGTCTCGAACGCGCCGAGCGGGCCGTTCCACACCAGGGTGCGGCAGGTCTTGAGCACGTCGGCCAGCGCCTCGGTCGCGGCCGGGCCGACATCGAGGATCATCTCGTCGGCGGCGACCTCGTGGACGTTGACGATGCGGGTCGGCGGATCGGGCCTGAATTCCCTGGCCACCACCACGTCGTAGGGCAGGTGAACGGTGCAGTTCGCGGCGTCCGCGGCGGCGAGGATGTCGAGCGCGGTGGCGGCGAGATCATGCTCGCACAGCGACTTGCCGACGTCGATGCCGCGCGCGGCGAGGAAGGTGTTGGCCATGCCGCCGCCGATGATGAGATGATCGACCC
>CAZZZX010000149.1:0-7037 GCA_964658585.1 uncultured Novosphingobium sp. | reverse complement strand
ACTTGGGATGCGGGTATTGCGCATCGGTCGCTGCCTGGCATTCGGTGAACATCTGCCGCAGCGTGGGATCGGAAAGCGCGATCTTGATAAGTGGCTTGCGCCGGTCCGCCATCGGCACCTCGATGTTGAGTATCTTCGCGCCCTCCAAATCCTTGATCGTGCCCCCGGCGGCGGCCGCCAGATAGGGGCCAGCAAAGAGGCCCGTGAGCGCGCCGGCGAATTTGGCGACGGCTTGCCCGGTTGCCTGTTCGTCTTTCCCGGCTGACGGATCGGTCGGCGCGCCGCCAAAATTGCCCGCGACACCGTTAGCCAGGGATTTTTGCGCGATGTCCGGGTCGTAGAAGAAGATCGAGGCTTCATTGCTGTAATCGACGGCGGAATGGGCCGAGCTGACATCGTCATTATCGAGACGGGTGCGCAGGAAGAAGGCGTCATCGCCGTTCTGGGTCTGGCTGACCTCCAGCTTAGCGTCCTTCGCTGTCGCGGTGACGGTGAAGTTGACGAAGCCGGGCCTGCATGATGCCGCCAGATCGAAAGGCTCGCCGTCGTCGGCGCTGACGCTCGTCTCCGCATCCTGGGATTTGTCGCCGGACATTTTGTCGGTGTGCTCGACCATCTGCCATTGGCTAAGCCCGGGCAGCAACGATCGGGCGAGCCCCGCCAAACTACCGCCATCATACTTGACCGGCCCGGCTCCGCCCGAGGAGAGCACCAGGCCAATGCCGACAGCGCCGCCGAGGACGGCTATAAGAGGGCCGCGCCACCTCACAGGCTATCCCCGACGCTACCAAACGGGTGCAACCGGGCGCTGTCCGCTAAGGGCTGCATCGGCACGACACGTCGCATGAGGCCGCGTGCTCCATGGAGATTGCCCACGGCCCCGCTCAGCACCGCCACCTCGACCGTGCGCGTTTGACCTGGTCATCGTCGGGATCGGAGAACCACCAGCCGCGCTCGATCCGGTCGACGGCAACGATCCTCGGTATCCTCGCGGCGAAGACAACGCCCAGCAGCAGATAGGCCAAACCAGGATATGGCCACCAGTCACCGACATCGGGATCGGCCGTCGCCCCGCTGCGATTGGCAACAAGCAATGCCCAAAAGGCGATAAAGAGTGTTAAGCCGATCAGGCCCCACAGCCGGTGCGAGCGCGTTTGCAGTAACGGTATCGGCCAGAAGCGCAGATTCATCAGCAACCGCCAAAGGTGCCAGAAGCGTATTGGCGGGAATATCAAGCATCTTTTGCCCGAAACCGGGTCGCTCATCATAATTCTCGCCGCCATAGCCGCGAAGCTCCGAATGTATCCTCAGAAGATAAGCAGCACTACACGAGCCTATTCCGTACGATCGCCGGGTGATGTGGCGACGCGCCCTGCAACATTATTGCTCATTCTGTTGCACTCCCGATTCTACTACGGTAATTGTTCCTTCTTATTCGCGATTCAGCGGGGGAGGAGGATCGCATTCGGCGGCTAGCGAACTGATTTTACTAGGCAAAAGCCGGATGCAACAGAATGAGCAAGACGGTTGCAAAAAATTCGGATTACCCCGCGTCGAGCCTCTATGCTCCTGATGGTGGCCGCAAATATCTCAATGGCTTCGAGCGGCAGCGGCTCTTTATTGCCATCGCCACCTTGCCGACAGAGAGGGCGCTGTTCGCGCTGACGTTAGCTTGGACCGGGGCGCGGATAAGCGAAGTGCTGGCATTGCGCGCGTCGTCCTTCCAGATCGAGCGCGGCGTGATCGCCATCGTCACCTTGAAGCGTCGGAAGTACAGCGTCCGCGAGGTGCCGGTGCCGCCCAGCCTAATCGCTGCGCTTAATCGCGAGTTCGGAATAGACGGCGCTCAGCGTGACAGCCGGCAGGCGGGTTTGCCGCTATGGCCCTGGCATCGCGTAACGGCGTGGCGACTCGTTAAGGCGCTTATGCAGAAGGCTGGGATCGTCGGTGCGCCGGCCTGCCCTCGGGGCTTCCGCCACGGCTTCGGTGTCGGCACGCTTCAGGCCGGCGTGCCACTGAATATTGTCCAGCGCTGGCTTGGCCATGCCCGCCTCAGCACGACGGCGATTTACACTGAAGCGGCTGGTCCCGAAGAGCGGGCGTTCGCGGCGCGGTTCTGGATGGACGATGGCGACGCGTGAGATATGATGCCGGCGTCCTACCGCTCTCTCGAAAACGCACTTGGGGAGAGCGAGTGCAATGATGTTTTCCGTGCGATTTCAAACGGTAAGGCTGAATGCAGTTACGCATCGATGCTCTCGATCGATTGGTTCAACTCGTAGCTAGAGCAAGCGAACGGGTCTCGAACGAAAGGGCGCTCGCGAGTCATCGGATTGGGTTATATACGGACTACAAAGCTGCCCATCAGGCGATCCGCAAGCGCCTTGAACAGCCCGGCGAGGGTCTGCCGGTAGCTCTTCTGTGGAGCTTGGGCCGTCCAATCGAGATTATGGTCGGGCTGAACAGATGTCCGCCCGAAACGCACAAGATATTCCGTGGCTTGCACGCCGCCGTCCGTCAGGTGCCATTCGTCGTCCCTCTCGAAGCGGAAGAGGCCTGGGTCGAAGCTTTCGCAATCGTCCAGCATCACAACCTTGATAGCGGAATGGATCTCTATTCGAACATGGCAGGATCGCGGGGCTTTGCCGTGGCCAGATCCCTTCAACGGCTGGAGGCGAGGGGCTACAAGATGCAGATCAACTCGTTTGGCGCCGCCCTTACCGATGATGCGTTCAGCCGGGCCTGCTCCGAGATCGAGAGGCTGATCCGCCGGCTCGGCGGCGCCAACGTTGCCAACAGCATATTCGGCGCCCTCGACGCCAACGGAAAGGTCTTTCGGGGCCTGTTTCTCTACGGCCGGACGGTGAGCCAGATAAACCAACTGCGCGATCCAAGCGTGCCGTGGCATTTCCTCTATAACCTGGCATTGAAATATCTCCGAACGCGGCCCGAGGGCGTATCCCCTGAGCAGGATTGGAATGCCCTGATAGAACTCGCCAGCGACGTTGGCGCGAGTATCGATGTCGAGGAATATTCCGCCTACGCTTGGATGTCGATTTCTCCCTATCTCATCGAGCGCGCCGTCCTCGACAACACGTTGTACGATGAGCTTTTTTCGTTTCAGCAATGGAGTGCGGAGGGTGCCGGGCAGGTTTTTGCCTGGTGGCTAGAAGCCCTTGTCGAGGCTGACTGCTCGATCCCGATAGCCACGGCAGCCGAATGGAAGGAAATCGGCCAGTCGCTGATCGCAAAATCTCAGCCTTGTGCGCTTTGCCTTACTTTGCCACTTGAACATGGATCGATCCGCGTCTCGGCGCAAAAGACACGCCAAATGATGGTCGCGCTGTCAATGCCAAGCGATAAGATCAACGAGGGCTATCGAACCCCGCTTCAGACCGAGGCACGGGACGCGCCATTTTATCCTTTACTCAAGGTTGGCGGGGATGGGTTTGTCCTGCAGCCCAGAGGACTCGCCGCGCGTGCTCTTTACGAACGGTTATGCGCAATGATGCGCGACGTTGGCGATCGCGGGCTTGCAGATAAGCTGGGTCTCGCCCTTGAGCTACTTGCCGAGAAGGTTCTGCGTGCGGCTGGTCAGGCCCCCTCTGTCGTTCGTCAGAAATACTGGCACCCGACAAGCAATAAAAAATATGAGATCGACCTGGCTTTGGAATCGGATGACCAGATCGTCCTGATTGAATGTAAAATGAAGGCACTTACGCGCGCCGCACGCAGCACAGCAACGGTGCAGGCGCTTGTTGACCTTACAAAGAGTTTCCTCGCGGCACTCCTCCAGGCGATCCGACATGAGATTGCCTTGCGGAGTGTCCCGTCGCTTCAGTTGGAAGGCGGCGGCGTCATCTCTCTCAACGGCCGCTCGGTCGAGCGAATTGTCCTGACCATGCTGGACCATGGCTCGTTGCAGAACCGGCTCTTCATTCGCAACATCGTGCGCGCATTTTTCGGCGCGAAGCTCAACAGCGACGATGCGGGTATCGCGGATGCCCTGACACATATCAATGAGGGCATGGTAGAGCTTCAAGGGTATTTTACCCAGCTCGCAACGCTCACAGGTCTTCCCTTCGAGGATTTTTTAAGGCGCCATGAATTTGGAACATGGTGGCTCAGCGTGGACCAGCTCGCCCTCATTACACGGGGAACCCCCGGTTTATTGGAAGGTTTGTCGCCCATAAGGAACGTCACTTTCCAGACTGGCGATTTGATGAACGAGCTTGCGTATGCGCTGCGCATGCGAGCAGCGCCCAACAATCAGCCATCTTCCGATTCCTGATTTGCTATCGTCGAGCGATTTGAGATGAGGTTTCTGGCTGGAGTCGCGAGACGTCCCAAATTCGACTTAACTAACCTGAAACGATCCGTGCCGTTGCCTGCGGCCCGCGTGCTAGGCGCTATCGCGCTCGGAGCCTGAAGTCTCCGCCTGCCGGTGACGCCCGCTAACGCAAGCCTAAGGGGCGCCGCCCCTGGCGCGCTTCGAAGCGTCTTCCGCCCAGCTTCCTCCAACCCCGGATCAGGTCCGGGGGCTCCGTGCAGCCGGTTCCCCGCGAAGCCGCTTGCTCCGCTTGCCTCCCCGATCTCGCCGATGGGCAGGGGTTCAGAGCGCATCTGAACCCAAAAACCAACGGAGCGAAGCCATGGGAGAAAATCTCACTATCATCAACCAACCCCGCATCTACGTCGCCTGCCTTGCCGCCTATAATTCCGGCTGTCTTCACGGCGTATGGATCGACGCCGCGCGGGAACCGTGGGCGATCTATGACGAGGTGCGCGAGATGCTCGACGCATCCCCTGTCGCGGGCGCGGAGGAATGGGCGATACACGATCATGAGGGCTTCGGCGCGGTGTCGATCGCGGAATATGCCAGTCTCGAATCCGTGTCCGAGATGGCGATGTTCATTGCAGAGCACGGCGAAGTCGGTGCCGCTCTACTGGATCACTACGGCAGCGATCTCGACGAGGCGCGGGAAGCGATGGCCGGCCGGTACGTGGGGCAGCATGAGAGCCTTGCCGGCTATGTGCAGGAATTGACCGAGGAGACGACCGCGATCCCCGAGTCGCTGCGCTACTATATCGACTGGCAGGCGATGGCGCGGGATGCCGAACTCGGCGGTGACCTATTCATTATCACCACCGGACATGCCGTAATGCATGTGTTCGCGGGGTGTTGACGATGGACGCGCCTCCCCAGACCTATCGCTTCATGTGGCGGAATATCGAGATCGAGGCGGTTTATGATCCCCTTAAATGGGGCATCACCGCCCATCTCGAAATCCGCAGCGTCAAGCCGGAGCGGGCGCCGCTGCCGATCACCGAGAGCGGCTACCTCTCACACTTCCATCAGCCCGGCACCGTTGAGGCGCGTGGCGGCGATGTTGTGGCGCAGGTTACCGCGTGGCTTGATGAGGAAGCCGCGAAACTGGAATGGCGGCGCTACGTCGAAGCCAGCCGGCAAGGCGAACTGTTCTAAGGCGACCTTTTTGCTTGGCATATACCCCATGTTCAAAAGGCTATAGCGAACGGGCGTGCGCGGAATCGTCATGCTCGAAGGCGGACGCCATGCGGGCGATGTCGCGGGCTGGTAGGCCGATAATCGTCGCGCGATCTCGCCATTGCTGGGTTGCGGCGCCAACTTCCCGAATGATCTCGTGGGCTGCTTCCAGCTTCACACCGAATTGTCGCGCTACGCTTAGGGCGATGTCGAGAGAAGCGGTGGTATCCACTTCGTCGATCGCAAGGCTGAGCGCCCGCTCTCTCACATCGGTCGGCGTCGGGTTCATGTCGTAGGCCGGCGATAGGCGCCACCCGCCTGCCCCGTCGTACATAAAGCCGTGATTGCGGAGATGATCGTCGGTGTTCGACACCATGATGTTGAAGACGATCCGGCGCCAAAGCTGTGCGCAATCCCGTTCGGGCTGGGAGCCGTACTGGCGGATCGCGTCGGCCAGTTCGAGATAGCTATGATCCTCGCCGTCGGTGGCGCCGAGCATGCTCATGCCGGACAGGAAGGGGATGCGCCTTTCGCCGTCACGGTCGAACCGTCGCAAGAGCAAGGCGCTGCGATCGGCGATCTGCTCCAGCCGCCAGATCGGTACATTGATCCCGGCACGGCTGGCGAGGTCGAGTGTGACGCTCTCCCACGGCATGACCGGCAAGGTGTCGTCGGCTTGGGGAAACTTCGCGATCGAGAGCTGGCCGTCCAGATCGAGCACCGAGGCTTTTGCCCTTGCGCCGCCCAATGACGAGCCTGGCGCCAGGATCAGGCGCAGATCGTCGTCATCGTCATTGTCTGCCGCGACCCGCATCGCGGCGTTCAACAGATCGCCCAGCCGAACGAGCGGCGGAATCGCCTTTCCGTCCGCGAGGAAGGGGCCGTCTTGTGTTTCCTTGAATCTGAGAGCGCCCTGTCTTGCGATGTCGCCAACGCCGAGCAGATAGTCTGCCTCGCCGAGGCTGCGAACTGCGCGGCCTTCGTCTTGCGCCTGCCGACGCTCCTCGCGCTGGATCAGCTTCCGACCCCAACGATCGGGAGCGGAATCTCCGAAGGCCCCGAATAGCGCCCGACCATGCTGGGTATGCTGAGGACCGCCGCCAAGGACGAGGGCAGGTTCAAGGGCGAACCGCGCCGGATTCGCGATCCAGCTCGCATCATATTCGAATGTTGCGCTCTCGCGGGTTTTCGCGCGGCGTGCCCACAATCGACCCACGAGGTGCGGCGCGCGGTCGAGATCGACATAGACCAAAAGCTGGCGGTCGCTCATGGCGCACCCACTTTGCTACGGCGGACACGCTTAGGGAGACGTTCCTCTTCGAGCTGGAGGCCAAGGCTATCGGTGCTCGGCTCCGCAAGAGCGCCGAGCCGGTCGCCAAGCCCAAGAATGAAGAGTATGGTCGCATAGGTGCCGAGAGAGACGCTCGGATCGCCCCGTTCGACTTTCTGCAGCGTGCCGCGCACGATGAAGGCGCGCTCCGCCATCAGCGTCATCGTGATACGACGGCGTAGGCGAGCGCTTTTGATGTCG
>CAZZZX010000148.1:0-7047 GCA_964658585.1 uncultured Novosphingobium sp. | reverse complement strand
GAGACGATCCGCATCGCGACGCTGGGCGACATCGACCAGAACGCCGCCAAATTCTCGCTGTCCGACCGCCAGATCCCGATCCGCGTCGCGCTCGACGAAAACAGCCGGTCGGACATCTCGACGATCAAGAACCTGCCGGTGCCGACCGCATCGGGGGGCACCGTGCCGCTCAACGTGGTCGCCGATGTCGGCTTCGGCGACGGGCCGTCCGAGATCAAGCGCTTCAACCAGGAACGGCGCGTCGTCGTCTCGGCCGATCTCGCGCCGGGCGCGGTGTCGGGCGAGCAGCGCCAGAAGATGCTCGACCTGCCGGCGATGAAGGCGCTGCCGACCGGCGTCCACTACGCCAAGTCGGGCGACGCCAAGTGGCAGGCCGAGATGGTGACCAACTTCATCATCGCGCTCGCCGCGGGCATCTTCCTGGTCTTCGCGGTGCTGGTGCTGCTCTATCGCCGGGTCGTGCCGCCGCTGGTCAACCTGTCGTCGCTGCTGCTCGCCCCGCTCGGCGGGCTGATCGCCCTGCACGTCTGCAAGATGCCGGTGTCGCTGCCGGTGCTGATCGGCCTGCTGATGCTGCTCGGCATCGTCGCCAAGAACTCGATCCTGCTGATCGACTTCGCGATCGAGGAGATGCGCCACGGCAAGTCGCGCGACGAGGCGATCCTCGAGGCCGGGCACAAGCGCGCCCAGCCGATCGTGATGACGACGGTGGCGATGGTCGCGGGCATGATGCCGACCGCGCTCGCGATCGGCGGCGACGGCTCGTTCAACCAGCCGATGGCGGTGATGGTGATCGGCGGCCTGATCCTGTCGACGCTGCTCACCCTGCTGATCGTGCCCGCGGGCTTCAGCCTCGCCGACGGGCTCGAGCGCCGGCTCGGGCCGCTGCTCGCCCGGCTGCTGCTCAGCAAGGGCGAGGCGGAACACGTGCTCCACGGGGAGCCGCAAGCCGCGGAATGAACAAAGCGCCCGCTCGCGGCTTTGAAGCGGCGATGACGGGGTTCGGCACGAGGACGATGGCGCGCGACGGCGCAGCGACGATGCGCCGCTTCGCGACCGGCCTGCTGGTGGCGATGGCGGCGCTGTTCCTTGCCGCGCGCGCGCTGGAGACCGCGCATCCGGGGTGGAGCTATGTCCGCAGCTTCGCCGAATCGGCGATGGTCGGCGGGCTGGCGGACTGGTTCGCGGTGACCGCGCTGTTCCGCCACCCGCTCGGTCTGCCGATCCCGCACACCGCGATCATCCCGCGCAACAAGGACCGCATCGGCGACAGCCTCGCCGCCTTCCTGCGCGACAATTTCCTCAAGACCAAGGAGGTCGCCGACGCGATGCGCCGCCTCGACGTCGCACGCGCGGCGGGGCGCTGGCTCGAGAATCCGGGCGCCGGCACCGCCGGCCGCCTGCGCGACGGCGCCTCGCGGCTGTTCGCGGACCTGCTCGAATCGCTCGATCAGGAGCGGCTCGGCGGGATGGTGCGCGCCGGCCTGGCGCAGCGGCTGCGCGAACTCGACCTGGCGCCCCTGCTCGGCAACGCGCTCGCCGCGGCGATCGCCGAGAACCGCCATCTGCCGCTGATGGACGGCATCATCCGATGGGCGGCGCAGGTACTGTCCGCCAACGATCATCTCGTCCGCGAGATGGTGCGCGCGCGCGCCGGGTCCGTGCTGCGCTGGACCGGGCTCGACGAGACGCTCGCCAACAAGATCATCGACGGCCTCGACAAGATGCTCGCCGAGATGGCGGAGGATCCCCACCACCCGCTGCGCGCCAAGGCGGAGGAGGGGCTGGCGAGCCTCGCCCACGATCTGCGGCATTCGCCGGTGATGCAGGCGCGCGTGCAGGCGTTCAAGGCCGACCTGATCGACAACCCGGCGCTCGCCGAGTGGTGGCAGGGGGTGTGGGAGACCGCGCGTGCCGGACTGCTCCGGATCGCGCGCGATCCGGACGCGGCGATGACCGGCCGATTCGGCGATGCGCTCCGGCAACTCGGCGCGACGCTGCGGGCCGATGCGCGGCTGGCCGCCACGATCAACCGGTTCGCGCGCCGGACGGTGGTCGGCATCGCGGTCGGCTATGGCGGCGACATCGTGCGACTCGTCTCCGATACGGTCCGCAGCTGGGATACGCGGACGGTGACCGGGCGGCTCGAACAGGCGGTCGGCCGCGACCTGCAATACATCCGCGTCAACGGCACGCTGGTCGGCGGACTGGTCGGCCTCGGGCTCCACCTCGTCGCGGTGGCGCTCTGAGAACGCGGATGCGGCCAGACCGCGAGCGCCCGCGCGGGCTTCCCAAAGCGGTACATGCTGCGCTGCGGAATAACGCTGTTCCTGATACCGAATACGGATATAACCCGGCATAGACCGCTGCGGCTTCGCTCAGGGGACGCATATGAATCGCGAGAGCGGGAGTAGTGCCGAATACGCGATGATCCGGTCGGCGCCGACCGGGTTCGCGATGCCGGCCAACAAGCATCGTCTGCGCGTACGCTTCTACGGGGCACTGCTGGTTCTTGACTGCGTGGCGATCACGTTGTCCTTCATGCTCGGCAATCTGGTCCGCGGCGAGGATGCGCTGGCGCCGGCAGGGCTCAACATGGTCGCCGTGGTGCTGCCGCTGTTCGTCGCGATCGCCGTGAGCGATCGCAACATCTACGGCGTCCGCTTCTTCCGCAAATGGCAGGACAGCGCGCGCCGCGCGATGACCGCGCTGGTCGTGGCGCTGGTCGCGGTGCTGTTCGTCGGCTTCTATCTCAAGGCGACCGCGAGCATCTCGCGCGCGACGCTGACGATCGGCATCCTCGCCGCGCTGGTGCTGCTGCCGACGCTGCGTCTCGTCATGTTTCGGCTCGGGATGCGGATGACCCGCGGCGAGCCGCTCACCGAGCTCCTGATCTGGGACCATGACGAGCGGACCGACGGAACCCCGCCGAGCGCGCTCAGCGCCGCCGCGCTCAACCTCAGGCTCGACATCGACGATCCGCGCGGGCTCGATCGGCTGGGCCGGCTGCTCAAGCGCGCCGACCGCGTCGTCATCGCCTGTCAGGACGATCGCCGCGCGACCTGGGCGATGATGCTCAAGGGCGCCAACATCCAGGGCGAGCTGCTCGCCCCCGAGCTCGCCGCGATGGGCGCGCTCAACACCGGCATGTACGACGGCACGCCGACGCTGGTCGTCTCGGTCGGCCCGCTCGACACCCGCTCGCGCGCGATCAAGCGCGGGCTCGACCTCGCGCTCGCGGGCGTGGCGACGCTGGTGCTGCTGCCGCTGATCGCACTGGTCGCGCTGGCGATCCGGATCGACGACGGCGGCCCCGTGCTGTTCGTCCAGTTCCGGCTCGGCCGCGGCAACCGGCTGTTCCCGATGTACAAGTTCCGCAGCATGAGCAGCGACCTGTGCGACAGCGACGGCAATCAGTCGACCCAGCGGGGCGACAAGCGCGTGACCCGCATCGGCAAGCTGATCCGCGCGACCAGCATCGACGAACTGCCGCAGCTGCTCAACGTGCTGAAGGGCGACATGAGCCTCGTCGGGCCGCGCCCGCACGCGCTCGGCAGCCTGGCCGGCGAGAAGCTGTTCTGGGAGGTCGATCAGCGCTACTGGCATCGCCACGCCGCCAAGCCCGGCATCACCGGCCTCGCGCAGGTGCGCGGCTTCCGCGGTGCGACGCATCTCCAGTCCGATCTGGCCGACCGGCTCCAGGCCGATCTCGATTACGTCAACGGCTGGACGCTGTGGCGCGACATCTCGATCCTCGTCGCCACGTTCAGGGTCGTGCTCCACCGCAACGCCTATTGACGGTGCGCACGCGGCGGATGTGACTCCTTCACCTTCCCCGTCTACTCCCGCCCGATGCCGCTCTTCTCTCGCAAGCCCTCGCGGACACCGGCGCTGCCGGCCGGTCTGCGCGTCTATGCGATCGGCGACGTCCATGGCCGCATCGACCTGCTCGACGCGCTGCTCGCCCGGATCGAACGCGATTCGGCGCGGCGGCCGCGCGGCGACGTGCTCGTCCTGCTGCTCGGCGACCTGATCGATCGCGGGCCCGATTCGGCGGCGGTGGTACGGCGCGCGATGCGGCCGCTCGGCTGGGCGCGACTGCAGACGCTCAAGGGCAATCACGAGGCCGCGATGCTCGACGCGCTCGACGGCGATCGCCGGATGCTGGCGATCTGGCGGCGCAACGGCGGCGATGCGGCGCTGCGCAGTTGGGGGTTCGACCCCGCGCTGCTCGACGATACGGATGCGGGCGATATCGCGGACCTGCTGCATCGCGCGATCCCGAGCGCGGAGCGTGCCTTCATCGCGCGCTGTCCGCTGTCGCTCAGGCTCGGCGACTATTTCTTCGTCCATGCCGGCGTGCGGCCCGGCGTCCGGCTCGAACAGCAGAGCGAGCAGGACATGCTGTGGATCCGCGAGGAGTTCCTCGGCAGCACGCGCAGCCACGGCGCGGTCGTCGTCCATGGCCACTCGATCACCGAGGCGGTCGAGGATCTGCCCAACCGGATCGGCATCGATACCGGCGCCTATGCCTCGGGCCGGCTGACCGCGATCGGGATCGAGGGCGAGACGCGCTGGTTCATCGCGACCGATGGCGGGGCCGCCTGAAAGATCGTCCGAGAAGGCGCGACAGGGCGCCTCTCGGATGCGGTCCCGGCGCGCTCGGACGGTCTCCGAGCGGTTACGGGGCGAGCCGCGGGTTGGGATTCTCCAGCGATTTCACCCGATAGTCGAACAGGTCTCGCGGATCGAAGATGATCGCCTCGGGCGACGGCGAATCGGAGCCGCCGCCGAGACGCTGGCCGGCGCGTGTCGCGACGACGATGCGATCGCCCACGCGCGCGCCGACGCGCGGCCCGAACTCGCCCAACGCGGGCTGGCCGGCGACCTGGCGTGCGCCCACGAGCGGATTGATCGGCGGGGTCGCGGTGAACACCGCGCGATCGCGGCCCGCGGCCGAGACCTGGCCGTTGGTCGGCGGCACCTTCGCGCTGTAATCGACGGCGAGCGGCAGCGCATAGCTGGTGCCGCGATCGGTGGCGAGCAGATGGCCGATCGTCGTGCCGGCTCCCGCCGTCGTCGCGGCGCCCGCGGTCGGTCCCTGGGTCGTCGCCGCGCCCGGCGTCATCGGTCCCTGGCTGGTCGATCCGGGCAGGCCGCTCTGCAACGAGCCGGTCGGGCCGAGCAGCGTCGGCGTGCCTTGCGCTAGGGCCCCGAACGGCGCGGGCTGGTTCATCGGACCACCGCTCGAAACCCCTGACCCGGCCTGCGCCGCCGCCGCCACGGGCAGCACCGCCCAGACGAAGCCGGCGCAGATCGCACCGATCGCCGATCGCGCCCGAGACATCATCCTCGCATCTCCCGCGCAACAGCCAAGGTCGCGCCGTCCGCGGACGATAGCCGCTTTCCCTTCGGACATCATCCTATTGGCCCGATCCGGGGCCGAAGGTGATGTCGATCGATCCGCGCGGGTGCGCCGTCGGCGTGGCGGCCGCGGTCGAATCGAAGCTCTGGATCGTGATCGCGTCGCGTGGCGTGCCGTGCGCGATCAGATAGTCGCGCGTCGCCGCGGCGCGGCGGGCGGAGAGCCGCTCGTTATACACGGTCGGCCCGGTGGTCTCGGCCGCGCTCGCGATCATCACCGAGGCGTGGCCGGCCTTGGCGAAGCCCGTCGCCGCCTGGTCGAGCGTGCCGCGAGCCTCTGCCGACAGCGCCGCCCCGCCGACCGCGAACGAGATGACGAAGCCCGTCTGCACCGGCGGCGGCGCGGGCGGTGCGGGCGCGAGCACCGCAGCGGCATCCGCGGGCGGCACCGCGACCAGCGGCAGGTCCGCGTACGGCGTGCCGAACGTGTAGGTCAGCGTGCCGAGCACGCTCGACGAATGCAGGCTCGTCTTGACGACGGTGCTGAAGGTGTGGAGCCCGACATCGGGCACGTTGAAGTAGCGGTAGCCGATACCCGCGGTGACGTGCTTGCTCACCGCCATCCGCACACCGCCCATCGCCTGGAAGGCGAAGGCCGCGGTCGACTTGTCGAGGAAGATGCCGTCGTCGCCATAGCCCGAATAGCCGACATGATCGGACACCACGTCGGCGATGCCGACGCCCGCGCCGACATAGGGCCGGATCCGCGACTGCGAGATGTCGTAATAGGCGTTGAGCATCCCGGTGAAGACGTGGCTGTTGCCCGTGACCAGCGATCCGCTCTGGGTGGCGAGGGGCTGGCCGTTGACCTGGAAGCCGAAACGGTCGACGCCGGCGCGCTTGTACCCGACCTCGACCTCGACGCGGATGCCCTCGAAATCGTAGCCGAGCGCGCCGGCGACGTCGATGCCGGGCTTATACTTGCTGGTGAAGAAGTTATCGAGCCCGATAAAGTCGTAGTCGAGCTTGTTCTGGAGATAGACGCCGCCCTTGAGCGCGATGTAAGGCCCTTCGGCATGGGCGGCGCCGGCCGAAAGACCGGCGATCGCCGCTGCCGACCACAGGATGACGCGTCGCATATCATTCCCCCGTCACGGCTTTTGGCGCCGAACCCGTTTTTGCATGACAGCGAAGCGCGAGCGACGAAACCCGGAGGTTGGCGTGTCCGCGGTCCGCAAATCCAAATCGCGGTCAATTTGGCACAGACCGGGTGGTAGGCGGGTTAAGGCCGCTGGTTAACACGTGCTACAGACCTTCCGGGTCGATCCGGCGACATGTTGCTTGGCGGCGACTCGGATTTGCGGGGCGAAGACTTGGTGCGGGCCACAAGGCCCATTTCGGGACAGTCCCGGCGATGAAAATCCGCTTGCGTTCCTTTGCTGCAGATGCGAGGAATGCAGGATACGGTTAACGAGCGTTCAATCCTCTTTTCTGGAGAAGCGAAATGAAGAAATTCGCGACCGGCGCGGTCTTCGTAGCGCTCGTTTTGGCGAGCGCCGCCCCCGTAGCCGCGGCCACCAGCCGCCCCCGCGCGACGACCGTCGACGTGTCGGCGCTGGCGACGACCCTTCCGGTCACCCTCGAGACGTCGAGCGCGAGCGTGACCTCGGCCGTCACGAGTTC
>CAZZZX010000147.1:0-7067 GCA_964658585.1 uncultured Novosphingobium sp. | reverse complement strand
GAGAGTCCGAACCGCCCGTGGCAGCCGTCAGTCCGTCGGGCGCGCCGCGGCGCTCTGCTCGCGGATCGCGCGGAATTCGCTCGTCGCGTTCCAGGTCGGCCACTCGCGCGAATTGGCGAGCCTGGCACCGACGATCCCGAACAGGTCGATGTCCTCCGCCGCCCCGCGCAGGTCCCAGTCGGGCGACCACAGGTCGCAGGTCTGGTGGTAGCAGTGCGCGGTATAGTCGCTGACCCATCGGTCGCCCGCCGCGCGGCCGCCCTTGAGCAGATCGACGCCACCCCCCGCGCCCATCAGCAGCAGCGTCGGCACGCCGCGCTTGGCAAGCGAGAAATGGTCGGCACGATAGACCAGGCCGCGTTCGGGCTTGGCATCGGGAGTGACGGTGCGGCCCTGCGTGCGGGCGGCGGCGGCGAGATCGGTGTCGAGGCTGTCCTGCCCCGCGCCGATCAGCACCACGTCGTGCGCCGGGCCGGCGGTCTGGAGGATGTCGACGGTAAGATCGGCGACCGTCGTCGCGATCGGGAAGACGGGATGGCGCGCATACCATTCCGAGCCGAGCAGCCCGCGTTCCTCCGCGGTCCAGAATCCGAAGCCGATCGTACGCTGCGGCACGGGCATCGCCTTGAACGCCTTGGCGAGCGCGAGCAGGGCGGCGACGCCGAGCCCGTCGTCGTTCGCGCCCGGGCGGATGGTCCGGCCCTGCGCGTCGGGCGCGCCGATGCCGTACGCGTCCCAGTGCGCGCCGAACATCACGGTCTCTCGCGAACGTGTGGAGCCGGGTATCTCGGCGAGTACGTTGTGGCTCTCGATCCGTTCGGCCTTGACCGGAAGATCGATTGTGAATGCCGCGCCCTTGAGCGTCACCGGGCGGAACGTCTTCGATCGTGCCGCGACTTCGAGCCGATCGAGATCGAGCCCGGCGGCGCCGAACAGCGCGTGCGCGAAGCCGCCCGAGATCCAGCTCTGCAACGCCACCGGCTGGGGCTGGCCGGGCTCGACCGGCAGCGCGTAGATGCCGCCGACGGTGTTGCCCGCGACGTTCCAGCCATAGCCCGCCGCGCCGGTTTCGTGGACGATCAGGGCGCCGATCGCGCCGCGCCGCGCGGCTTCCTCATATTTGTAGAGCCAGCGGCCATAATAGGTTTCCGCCCGCCCGCCGAATTTTCCGAACGCATCCTCGCCGGGCTTGGCGGCGTAATCGGGATCGTTGACGAGGAAGATCGCGATCTTGCCGTGCAGATCGACATCCTTGAAATCGTCCCAGCCGCACTCCGGCGCGTGGACGCCATAGCCGACGAACACCATCGGCGCGGCGGCGATCGCGACGCGGCTCGTGTCGCGTGCGGTGCCCGGCGCGATGTCGGTGCCCGGCGCGATCGGCACGGCATGGCCGCCGACGGTGACGGTCAACGCGGCGGGCGCACCGGCGACGGTGTGGATCATCGGCACCGGCTGGGTCCAGCTGCCGCCGGGCCCCGCCGGCGTCAGGCCCAGCGTCTTGAGGCGATCGATCAGATAGGCCACCGTCCGGGCCTCGCCTCGGGTTCCCGGCGCACGGCCGCCAAAGGGCTCGGACGCCAGCACCTTGACGGTCGCCGAGAGCTCGGCGGGGGTCACCGGCGCGGGTGCCGCCGCGACGAGCAGCGGCGCGAGCGCGAGCAGCGCGGCGCGCATCACGACACCCCGTAGGCGCGCATGATGTCGCGGCGGAATGCGATCGCGCTGTCGGGTCGGGCGTAGAACATATGGCCTCCGGGATACATGTGGAGCTGGATGCGGTCGGTGACGCCATAGCCCGGCATCTGCGCGATCAGCAGGCGCGAGGCGTAATAGGGGCAGGACAGATCGTCCCAGCCATGCACGATCGTCACCGCCATCCGCGGATCGACCGCGATCGACTTGCGCAGATCGCTGACCGGCGCGTCCTTGCGCAGCGAGTCCCGGTCCCAGTCGGCGCCGACCTGATCGGACAGCGCCTCGTAATGTCCATCGACCTTCCAGCCGATCTGGTTCTCGACGAGATCGACCATCGCCTGCGTGGTCGGTGCCATCAGCGTATCGAGCAGCGGGTCGTGATAGTCGGCGTCGGTCTTGGCGGGGAAGGGATCGTAGGTGGTGACGTTCGAATCGTAGACCGATCCGACCAGCCCCTGCGACCGGCGGATCTCGCGCAGATAGGTACCAACCTCGACCCGCCCGTCGAGCCGGCGGACCAGCGCCGGATCGAGTCCCGTCAGATCGGCGACATGCGCCGAGAGCCGGTCGGTCGCCGCCTTGTCGCGCGGGCCGGCGAGAAAGTCGGTGACGAACTCGGTGCGGTCGTAGAGCTCGACCGGACCGAGCGTGGCGTCGTCGAGCGGCTTGCCCTGGCGCTCGAAATGCCCCGCCGCCATCGACGGCAGGTAGATCATCCACGGCAGCGGCGAGAGCTGGTCCTGTTCGCCGATCGCCGGCGGATCGAGATAGGGCGAGACCATCGTGATCCCGGCCAGCCCGACCCCCATCTTGGTCTGCAGATAATAGGCGAGCCGCGGTACCCGGTAGCCGCCATAGCTCTCGCCGACGAGGAACTTGCGGCTGGTCATCCGGCCATTGATGGTCAGCCAGTCGTACACGACGCGGCTGAGATAGTGGATGTCGGCGTCGGCGGTGAAGAAGGCTTTCTTGGCCTCGTCCTTGTCGACACGGGCGCGCGAGAAGCCCGTGCCGATCGGATCGATGAAGACGAGATCGGTGAAGTCGAGCCAGCTCGCCGGATTGTCATGGACGACCGGTGCGTCGGACGGCGCATCCCCCGCCTTGCCGAAGGCGACCTGCTTGGGCCCGATCGCGCCGAGGTTGAGATAGACCGACGCCGCCCCCGGCCCGCCGTTGAACGCGAAGGTGACCGGACGCGCCGCCGCCGCGCGGCCGGGCCGCGTATAGGCGGTATAGACGACCTCGCCCGTCGTCTTGCCCTTGTCGTCCTTGACCGGCAGCGCACCGACGGTGACGACATAGTCGATCTTCCGACCATCGATCACCGTGGACTGCCTGATCGATCGGGGCGCGGGGAACGGGACGAGATCCGCATCGGGCTTGGCGGCATCCTTGGCGGCGCCTTTCGCCGGCGCGGCGTCCTCGGCGCGCGCCGGTGCGGCAAGACCGCTCAACAGCAGCGCGCAGGCGAGCATCGAATTGAGACGCATGGATTTCCCTCGGAGACGGACACGATCCGCGGCGGATCGTGCCGTCTAGATCATGACCGCCCGGGCCTCGCAAGCACAACCGCTGCTGACTCGCGTGCAAGCATCCTGTAGTCGAACCCAGCTTCGCAGTTGCGGCACGACCGGAAGTGTGCTGCGGGCCTGACGGATGGCGTGGAGTAAGGGGCGCATGGCGAGCGAAGACACGGGCGATGCGCCTGCCGGGGACGGGACCGATCGCGATTCCTATCGACAGGGCTTCCGCGACGGCTTCCAGCAGGCGTCTGAGCAGGACGACGACGCCGACGACGCCGAGTCCGGCGACGACAAGGACGAGGACGATGGCGAGCACAAGCCGCCGCCATACAAGCGCCCGGCGTTCTGGATCGTGGTCGCCGTCCTCGCGGCGATCCTGATCGTCGGCGGCGTCCTCTACTGGCTGCACAAGCGCCAGTACGTCTCTACCGACGATGCCTTCGTCGACACGCACATCGTCCGCATCGCCGCCGAGGTGCAGGGCAAGCTCACTCATGTCGCGGCGATCGACAACCGGCACGTCGAAGCCGGCGCGCTGCTCGCCACGGTCGAGCCGCAGGGGCCGCAGGCGAGCCTCGCCCAGGCCCGCGCGCAGGCGCTGCAGGCCGACGCGCAGATCCAGCAATCCGAGGCGCAGGTCGTCTCCGCCCGCGCGCAGCGCGCGCAGGCGGTCGCCACGGCGCGCGATCCCGAAGCGCAGGCCGCCAAGGCCGAGGCGGATCTCGCGCGCTATCTCGCGTTGCAGAGGCTCGATCCGGCGGCGGTCGCCGCGACCCAGCTCGATCAGGCGAAGCAGCAGGCGCGCAGTGCGGAGGCTCAGGCGGCGGCCGCACGGCGCCAGATCGACAATGCCGACGCGCAGATCGCGGTCGCGCGCAAGCAGGTCAAGGCGGGGATCGCGCAGCGGCAGGGCGCGCAGGCGCAGATCGCGCAGGCCAACGTGACGTTCGGCTACCTGGCGATCCGCGCGCCGGTCTCGGGACAGGTGGTCAACCGTTCGGTCAATACCGGCTCCTATGTCAGCCAGGGCACGCAGCTGATGGCGATCGTCCCCGATCAGATCTGGGTGACCGCCAACTTCAAGGAGACGCAGCTCACCCACATGCGGCTCGGCCAGCATGTCGACATGAGCGTCGATGCCTATCCGGGCATCAATTTCGAGGGGCATGTCGATTCGATCCAGCGCGGTGCCGGCCAGGCCTTCGCGCTGCTGCCGCCCCAGAACGCGACCGGCAACTACGTCAAGGTGGTGCAGCGCGTGCCGGTGCGCATCCTGTTCGACCGGCCCGACCCGCACGCCTATGCGATCGGGCCGGGCATGTCGGTGGTACCCACCGTCAAGGTGCGCTGAGCGTGGCGAGCGCCGCCTCGGGCGCGGGCAAGCGGCGCAAGCCCAGGCCGGCGTCGGGCGGCGGCGGCTGGACGCCCGCGCGCTCGGCGGCGGGGCGCTACAATCCGTGGCTGATCGTCGGCGTCATCAGCCTCGCCACCTTCATGGAGATCCTCGACACCGCGATCGCCAACGTCGCGCTCGATCACATCGCGGGCAGCCTCGCGGTGTCGAACGACGAGGCGACCTGGGTGCTGACCAGCTATCTGGTCGCCAACGCGGTGGTGGTGCCGATCTCGGGCTGGCTCTCGCAGGTGATCGGCCGCAAGCGCTTCTACATGATCTCGGTGCTGCTGTTCACCGTCTCATCCTTCTTCTGCGGGATCGCGCCCAATATCGGCTTCCTCGTCGTGGCGCGGGTGGTGCAGGGCATCGGCGGCGGCGGCCTCGCGCCGTCCGAGCAGAGCTTCATCGCCGACACGTTCGAGCCCGCCAAGCGCGGCATGGCGTTCGCCGCCTATGGCGTCGTTGTGATCGTCGCGCCGACGATCGGGCCGACGATCGGCGGCTGGATCACGGACAATATCAGCTGGCACTGGATCTTCCTCATCAACGTGCCGGTGGGCGTGGTGTCGCTGATCCTCGTGCAGATCTTCGTCGCCGAGCCCAAGATCCTCGAGCAGGAGCGCCAGAAGCGGCTCAAGGGCGGGCTGCGGGTCGATTATATCGGCTTCGCGCTGGTCGCGCTGGGGCTGGGCTGTCTCGAGGTATGCCTCGATCGCGGCCAGCGCGACGACTGGTTCAGCTCGGGCTTCATCATCGCCATGGCGGTGGTCTCGGCGGTATCGCTGATCCTGCTGGTGACGTGGGAGCTTCTCCACGACGATCCGATCGTCAACATCAAGCTGTTCGCCAACCGCAACTTCTCGCTCACCGTGTTCATGATGCTGACCGTCGGCATCATCCTGCTCGGCACGACGCAGATCCTGCCGCAGATGCTGCAGTCGCTGTTCGGCTATACCGCGACGCTGTCGGGCATGGCGCTGACCTTCGGCGGGCTGGCGGCGCTGTCGATGATGCCGGTGGTGGGCTTCGTGATCGGCTTCGTCCAGGCGCGCTGGCTGCTCGCCTTCGGCTTCACCATCCAGGCGATCGCGCTCTATCACCTGAGCGGCTTCGATCTCTCGGTGTCGTTCGATCAGCTGGCGGTCGGGCGGCTGATCCAGGCGATCGGGCTGCCCTTCCTGTTCATCCCGATCACCAACCAGGCCTATGCCGATCTCAAGCCAAACGAGACCGGCGACGCCTCCGCGCTGCTCAACGTCGCGCGCAATCTCGGCGGATCGATCGGCATCGATTTCGCGCAGGCGATGATCCTGCAGCGCCAGCAATTCCACCAATCGCGCATCGTCGAAGGGCTCAATCCGTTGAATCCCAATTATGTCCTCGGTCTCGACCAGGCGAACACGACGGTACAGGGCGCGGGCTCGTCGTCCGACGCCGGGCTCGGCATCATCTATCAGCAGGTCCAGCAGCAGGCAGGCATGTTGTCGTTCATCGACGTCTACTGGACGCTGATGCTGTTCGTGATCGTCGTGATCGGGATGACGATGCTGCTCAAACCCGCCGCCGGCGGCGAAGGCGGAGGACACTGATGCGCCGGCCGTTCGCCTCGTCGTTCGCCGCGCTCGCGATCGCGGGCTGTACCGTGGGGCCCAATTACCAGGCGCCCGAGGTGCAGACCGCGGTGCCGCAGTCCTTCGCGGGTCCGCAATGGGTCGGGCCGGCGCCGGAGGTGGATCTCGCGCACTGGTGGACCGCGTTCCAGGATCCCGAGCTCGAGCGGCTGATCGAGATCGGGCTCAGGCAGGCCCCCGATCTGCAGACCGCGGCGAGCAAGGTGCGCCAGGCGCGCTACCAGATCGTCGTCGCGCGCGCCGCGGGTCTGCCCCAGCTGAGCGCGACCAGTTCGCCCGAGTTCATCGGCGCCAAACGCGTCGGCGGATCGGACGTCGGCAAGCTGATCGACCGGATCAACCAGGGTTCGGGCCAGGGTGGCGGCGCCGGCATGACCACGACCGGCGGCAACCAGAACGATATCCCCACCGACCTGACGCTCGCCAATGCCGGCTTCGATGCGAGCTGGGCGGTCGATCTGTTCGGCGGCGTGCGGCGCTCGGTCGAGGAGGCGCGTGCCTCCGCACAGGCGGCGCTGTGGCAGCAGCGCGAGGCGCGGATCATGCTCGCGGCGGAGATCGCCAGCGATTATCTGCAGATGCGCGGCTATCAGGTACAGGCGCAGATCGCCGGCGACGAGGCGGATCGCCAGCAGCGCTCGCTCGACATCCTCGCGCACACCGCGCAGGTCGGGCTGGTGCCGCAGGGCAATGCGATCCGCCAGAAGACCCAGCTCGCCACCGCACGCGCGCAGATCGCGCCGCTCCAGGCGCAGGCGCTGACCCAGATCGATGCGATCGCCGTGCTGGTCGGCATGGATCCCGAGGCGCTGGTCG
>CAZZZX010000146.1:0-7069 GCA_964658585.1 uncultured Novosphingobium sp. | reverse complement strand
CTTGAGATAGCCGACGACCAGATAAGTCACCGGGGTCAGCAGCACCTCCCAGCCGACCTTGAGCGCCCAGTTGGTGACCATGATCGTCAGCACCAGCTCGTGCGTGAAGCCGGGCGCGCCCCAGAAGGCGAGCGGATAGAAGATCAGGCTGTCGACCCCCTGCCCGAACACGGTCGAGCCGACGGTGCGCGTCCACAGATGCCGCCCCCCGGTCCACACCTTCATCCGCGCGAGGACGAAGGCGTTGACGAATTCGCCCGCCCAGAACGCGCAGATGCTCGCCGCGACGATCCGCCCGGTCTGGCCGAACACCGCCTCGTAGGCGGCCTGGTTGCCCCAGCCCTGCGCCGGGGGCAGATGCACCACCACCCACGACATGACGGCGAGGAACAGCATCGCGACGAACCCGGCCCACACGCAGCGTCGCGCGCGGGCATAGCCATAGACCTCGGTCAGCACGTCGCCGAGCAGGTAGGAGAGCGGGAAGAACAAGATGCCCGCGCCGAAGCGGAAGCCGAACAGCGTCGCCGCCTTGTCCGCGCCGATCACGTTCGACAGCAGCAGGATCGCAACGAAGGCGGTCATCATGAAATCGAAATGGCGGAAGCCGCCCGGCGCCACCCGCTCGGCCTCGACCGCGGCCGGGCCTGACCTGTCGTCGCTCATCGTGCGGGGTTCCTCATGCGCGGTGCAGACTATCGCGGTTTCGGCGCCGCGCAATCCACGCTATGCGCGCGGTCGGGCGCCCGTAGCTCAGCTGGATAGAGCACATGCCTTCTAAGCCTGTGGTCGCTGGTTCGAATCCAGCCGGGCGCGCCATAAAACAACCTTCAGGCTCACGCGGCCCGTCGTCGCGCCGCGGCGGTGGTCGGCCAGGCCCAGCGCACGGGTGCGCCGCCGTTCGGTTCGGCGATAGACGCCGGTCGAAGGCGCTTCTTGTCGAGACGAGCGCGGCCGTATAACCCGTCAGCCGTGTGCCGCCCCGTCAACTCGCGCCGGATATCGTGAAGATGCCGCGGCGGCGGCCGACCATCTGGCTCGCGACCTGGCTCGCGACGTCGCTCGCCTCCTGCACATCGCCACACCAGGGCGGGACGTTCCTGCGGCGCGAGCGCCATGGCGCGGTCATCCTGCATCTCCTCGAACCTGCGACCGGCCATATCGACGGCGACATCAGCCTGACGAGGCTTGGCCCGGATGGCGGGATGCATGTGTTCGCACGTAAATTCACGGGCGCGCGCAACGGCGACAGCATCGCATTGCGCGACACGACCGGCGCGGCGTTCTCGGTCATCCTGGCGGCCGATGCCGCCCGCGTGACGGCACCGGATGGCAGCGTGATGACGCTGGCGCGATCGGACAGTGCTCAGGAGACCGCGCTGCTGGCAGGTCTGTCTGACGAGGCGACGAGAATGAGCAAAGGACAAGAAATCGTAAACACGATGTAATCCGGCCGATATCTCCTATTCGACCAAAGTTTACTCCCTTTTAGCTTTAGGTGGTTACCACGTTAGGGCTCCCGCAAGTTTTCGGGAAAAAACGATGGGACAACCATGGGCTGGCGTTTTGCTTCGAGGGGACGGACGAGGAGGGATTTCCACGAACATCGTGGGGGCGCGGCCATTCTCGAATTCGCGCTCGTCGCAGCCCCGTTCCTGGCGTTGCTGATCGCGATCCTCGAAACCGCGCTGACCTTCTACGCGCAGCAGAGCATCCAGACCGCCACCGAAACCGCGGCACGCTCGTTGATGACGGGCGCAACCCAGTCGGCCGACGCGACCGCGTCGGGCATGACCAACGCGCAGCTCGCCGCACGCTTCAAGACGACGGCATGTGCCGGCCTGCCCACGTTCCTGAGCTGCAGCAAGCTGCTGATCGACGTGGAACATGCCAACACGTTCACCTCGATCAGCACCGCCGCACCGCGGATCACATTCGATGCCAACGGCAATCCATCGAACAACTTCATCTACGACACCGGCGCGGCCGGGGATATCGTCATCATCCGGCTGATGTACCTGTGGCCGGTGTCGTCGGGACCACTCGGGTTCAGCCTCGCGAACGTGTCGAACAACACGCACCTGCTGATCGGCACGTCGGTCGCCAAGACCGAGCCTTACGCATGACCCGGCTGCCAACCGCGCTACGCCGGCTCGGTCGATTGCTCGATGCCGACCAGGGGACGGCGTTGATCGAGTTCGCGATCGTCCTGCCGCTGATGCTGGCACTGTATCTCGGCGGCTTCCAGCTTTCGGACGCGATCGCCTGCAATCGCAAGGTCACCGTCACCGCGCGCGCGATCGCCGACCTGACCTCGCAATATTCGGGTGTGACGACGGCACAGCTCGACACGATCCTCGGCGCGAGTACCAAGGTCATGGCGCCGTACTCGACGTCGACGGTTCTCGTTCGGGTCAGCGAGATCAGCGTCGACAACAATCTGCACGCGACGGTGACCTGGAGCCGGGCGATCAACGGTGGCGGTCGCACGCCTGGATCCGCCTTCACCCTGCCGCCCAACATGACGTTCGCCGGCGTATCGCTGGTCTATGCCGAGGTCAGCTATCCCTATTCGCCGATGGTGCGGTTCGGGATGATGCAGCCGGTCACGCTCAGCCAGTCGGTCTACATGGTACCGCGCGTGACGAGTTCGATCACGTGCAGCGACTGCGCGACGTCATGATCGCGGCCACCCTTCGTACGCTTGCCCGGCGCGTGTCGTGGCGGCGCTTCCGTGACGACCAGCGCGGCAACGTCCTGCTGCTGTTCGCGATCTCGCTGCTGCCGCTCACCTTCGCGACGGGTATGGGCATCGATTACGCCCAGGCGATGCGGCTGCAGACCAAGCTCGAGGTCGCATCCGATGCCGCCGCGCTCGCCGCAGTCAGCAAGATGGCAATGGGCTACAGCTCCGACATCGGCATTTATGCCGCGCAACAGATGTTCATCGCACAGACCCAGGGTCTGATCGGAACCGGCGGGCTGGTCATCAACTATGCCGACCCGACGCAACTGGCCATCAGCGTGGTCAACAATACACAGAACACGTCGACCCAGCGGCTGGCGACCGTCAAGTTTCGCGCGCTCTCGAAAAACTCGTTCGCGGGCGTGCTGGGCATGAACACGCTGACGATCCAGGGCACCTCGCAATCGACGGCGTCCACCGCGCCGAACATCGATTTCTACATCATGATGGACGTATCGCAGTCGATGCTCCTGCCCGCGACCAGCGCGGACCTGGCGACGATGACCAACGCGACCAGCGGGTGCGCCTTCGCCTGTCATGTGACCGGCAGCAGCAGCGATAATTATTCGATCGCGCGCAGCAACAACCTGACGCTGCGTACCGATCTCGTCGCGACCGCGGTGCAGGATCTCACCGGCACAGCCACGCGGATGGCGCAGAACAACAACGCCAATTACCGGATGGGCCTCGAGGACTTCGACTACGCCTATCGGACGATATGGCCGACGACCAACGTGGGCGGCTATTGGGTCGACAACAATCTGTCGAACGTCAACAACCATGTCGCCGATGCCTCGGTGGCGACGTATTGCTCGAACAACTATCGGGTCTGCGGCACGCTGGACAACGATACCGACAGCAACTTCACCACCGCGATGAACGGTGTCAACGCCATCATACCCAACCCCGGAACCGGCGTGAACGGCAGTACGCCGGAAGCCGTGATGTTCATCATCACCGACGGTATGCGCGATGAACTGTCGGGATCGTCGCGCATCATGGGCCCGATCGATACGTCGCTCTGTACCACGATCAAGAATCGCGGCATCCGGATCGCGGTCCTCGATACCCAGTATCTGCCGGCGTCGGCGTCCGATAGCTGGTCGATCACCAACGTGCGGACACCGTTCCTGTCGCCGACCGACACCATCACCCCCGCGCTGACGAACTGCGCGACGCCGGGCCTGTTCTATCAGGTCACGACGAACGACAACATCTCCGCGGCACTGGCGCAACTGTTCCAGCAAGCCGTCGCGACCGCCCGCCTGACGCATTAGGACCCGCCGACGCCCGGAGACGGGCGGCATGTCTCAGAACTGACCGTGAAGCCTCACGGCGAAGACGTTGGCGGGCCCCCTGTCGCGATTATAGCCGGGGTTGCCGATGAGCTGATAGTCGAGCGTGACCGCGATCCCCTTGGCGGCTTTCCAGTCGTAATAGGCTTCGCCGATCGCCTCCGCGCCGGGATGGGGAAGTCGGCCATCGCCCACGAGCACGCCGACGCCGCCGGCGTCGAGATAGCGCTCGTGCGTCTTCGAGATGCCGTTGACGACCGCCGCGACGCCGATCGCGTCCCCGCTGCGGCCCCAGCGCTTGCCGTCGATCGACAGGCCGAGCTGAGCGGTGCGGTCGATGTCGGTGAAGTCGTAGGGCTCGATCTGGCCAGTCGCCCACCCCGCCCGCGCGAAGACGGCGACGCTGTCGGCCACCGTCTGCTCGATATTGAGACTGATCCCGGCACGGGTCCGGCGCGCCCAAACCTGGGCGGTATCTGGCGCGGTTCCACTTGCCGCCGCGAGCGCGAGCGCATCGTCGAAGCGGCCGAACCGGCCGCGATTGCGAAAGACGGTTATCCGCACCGCACCGCCGAGTCCGGCGATCTGGTGACGATGCTCGATCTCCCCGTCGATCTGATATTGCTGGAATCCCGTCTCCAGCGTCTCGCCATTGGGAATCTTCGACAGGTTGAACGCACCGAACCGGACGGTCCAGGGCCCCTGATACCATTCGCTCGCGACGCCGGTGCTGTAGCCCCAGGCGTCGGCCGCGTAATCGAAGCTGCCGGCATCGACGACCGACCAGTTGAGAAAGTCGCCGCGCGGATCGTGCGCATAGCTGTTGACGTCGAAAATGTCGCCGACGCCGATCTTGCCGACGGTCAGGACGACGCGATTATCGTCTCGCGCGACGCCGAACTGGTTGGCTCCCGACTCGACCGTCCGGCCCGCGCCCCCAAGATCGATCGTCTGACGAAAGAAGGCGCGCTGGAGCCGGAAATAGGGGTGCTTCTTGCCGACCTTGTAAGCCTCGGCACTGGGAAAGCCGGCCGCGCCGAGCGTGTCGGACAGGCCGAAACCCTGGTCGATTTCCGGATCGACCCAGATCTCGGCGCCTTTCCAGGGACGGACGCCGAGATAGAGCGTGGCGTCGATCGTTTCCTTGCGCTGGTTCGGCGCGAGGCTGTTCCTGCCCTCGTAGGGCGACCGGAAGCCGGGCGTTCCCTGCAGGACGAAGGTGCCCTGGCCGTGGACCGCCAGCCAGTCCGGCAGCATGTCCGCGTTCGCGGCCGCCGGCAGGATGCCCAAGCCAAGCGCCATCGCGAGGCCGCACGTCAGTTCCCGGATCATCACCTTCCCCCTCCGGCTACCGATCACATCGGGTTGTCGAGGCTGAACAGGTCGCGATCCTCGTCATAGGCGAAGACCTCTGCGTAGCGGCCCCAATGGGTGACGGCGCGCAACGTCTCGTCGGCATAGTCCTGCGACATATGATCCTTGAGCTCGTCGCGGAAACGACGCGCCGGCGCCGCGTGGCTGGATCGCTCGTCGAGGATTCGCCTGATGTGCTGGGCAAGCGGCACGTGCGCGAGCAGTGCGGATGCGAAGATCGCCTTGCGGCGATCGACGTCGGCGGCGGCATATTGCCGCGATACGGGGGTCAGCCTGACGTCGCCGCCGGACAGGTCCGCGAACCGCATCAGCTGCAGCGTCTCTGCGATCGGGAAGAGCTCGTCGACCTCGAGCTGCAGCGAATCCGCCAGCTCGGCCATGCTCGCGGTGCCGTCGAACGGCGCCGCATCGACCTCCTCGATCAGGCCCGCCATCGCGTTGGTCGAGACGATCGGCAACGACATCGTGATGCCGGTGCCGGGGAACAGGCCGTCCTTGGCCGGGACCGCGAGCGGCCGTGCCGTCATCCGCGCATAGATGTCGTCGACCAGCGCCCGGAATGGCGGATCGAGGCGGTCGCGCGGCTGCGGCAGATCGACCACGATCTCGGCCGCGACGCGTCCGGGGTTGGACGAGAAGACGAGGATGCGATCGCACATCAGCACCGCCTCCTCGATATTGTGGGTCACGATCAGGATCGACTTGATCGGCATCCGCCCCTCCGACCACAGATCGAGCAGGTCGGTGCGCAGCGTCTCGGCGGTCAGCACGTCCAGCGCCGAGAAGGGCTCGTCCATCAGCAGCAGCGACGGGTTGACGACGATCGCGCGTGCCAGGCCGACGCGCTGCCGCATCCCGCCCGACAATTCCTTGGGGTAGGCATTCTCGAAGCCGTCGAGACCGATCAGATCGATCGCGGCGAGCGCGCGCGTGCGGCGCTCGGCGGGCGGCACACGCTGCGCCTCGAGGCCCAGTTCCACGTTCTGCAGGACGGTGAGCCAGGGGAACAGCGCAAAGGTCTGGAACACCATGGATACGCTCGGCGGCGTGCCCGATGCGTCGGGCAGCAGATGTACCTCGCCTTCGCCCGGTCGTATCAATCCCGCGATCGAGCGGAGCAGCGTGGATTTTCCCGATCCCGAGCGACCCAGCAGGCCGACGATCTCATGCTCGTTCAGCGTCAGATCGACGTTTTCGAGCACCTGGCCGGCGGCGCCGGAGCGGCCATAGCTGTGACTGACGGCCTCGACCTTGACGAGGGCACGGGTGTCGGTTGCGATGGCAGCCATCGGCGTATCTCCGGGTCGGACGTTCAGGCGAGACGAAGGCGGCGTTCGGCGAAGGCGTACATCGGTCGCCAGACCAGCCGATTGAAGGCGATGACGAAGGCGGACATCGTCGCGATGCCGAGCGCGACACGCGGATAGTCTCCCGCGATCGTCGCGTCGGCGATGTAGGAGCCGAGGCCCGCGGCCTCGAGGTGGCGGTTGCCCCAGGACACCGCCTCCGCGACGATGCTGGCGTTCCACGAGCCGCCCGATGCCGTCAACGCGCCGGTCACGTAATAGGGAAAGATCGCCGGCAGCGCGACGCTGCGCCACCATTGCCAGCCCCGAACCCCGAACATCGAGGCCGCCTCGCGCATGTCGGTCGG
>CAZZZX010000145.1:0-7084 GCA_964658585.1 uncultured Novosphingobium sp. | reverse complement strand
GTCTTCCAGGACAAAGCTCCGGAACGGTTCGAAGAGTTTGAGCGCCATGTCGGAGAGGCGACGCAGGGCCGTCTCGTCGGCAGCTGTGTCCTGCAATTCCTCAAGCTGGCCATCGCGGAATATCGGCCCAACAAGCTGCTCGGCGATCGTCAGCGTCTCGCGGACGATGCCATGGTCGCCCAGAACCTTGACCAGCCGTTCGGCGTAAAAGGGCGGAAGCTGATTATGGTCGCCGATCAGCAGCCGCCGGCCGGAGAGCATCAGGGGGCCGACGAGCTCCGGGCCGGTCGCCTTGGCGGCTTCCTCGACGATGACCCAGTCGAACTGCTCACGGCCCTCTACCAGCCGTTCGATATCGGGCGAGTTCGCGGTCGAAATGACGACGTTGGCGCCATCCAACATCAGCCTGGAGATCGCGCCGAGCCCGGATCGCTCCTCTTCGCTCAGGCTCTTGCGATCCGTGTCGAACTTCTGTGCGGCCGTGCGCAGGAAGGCGATCCGTTCCCGAAGTGACGATGGCAGACCCTGCGCCAGTTTGCTGTCGGCAAGGTTGGCGAGGATCGCGGCGCCGGAACGGTGCACTTCGTCGTCGCGCGCTGATCGCTTGTCCGGGACCGTCGAGCGTACCAGGAGGATGTCGGTCAGCCCGGCTTGGTCGAGCGTCGAGCGGATTTCGCGCTGCAGATTGTCCAGCGCGTCATGCGCCTGCGCCGTCACCAGCATGCGGGTCGACGGGTCCGCCTTGAAGCGTCGGCGGACCACTTCGGTTGCGAGCTTGGTCTTTCCCACACCCGGGGGGGCGACGACGAGGAAGCTTGGAAGCGTCCCCCACAGGTTGGTGAGCGCCTGCTGCTTGGGGACGTCGAGATCTGCGAACTCCGCATCCCCCTCGTCCGCATCGAGGCTTTCGCGGCTGGAACGTCGGACCCGCCAGGGGTCGGCAAGATTGTCGCTGAGATCGACGCGCGAGCCGAGCTCCTTAATGTTGCGAAGGCGCCTCTTGATGACCTGGTCGTTCCCATTGTCACCGCCGGAGCGCAGAAACAGGGGGCCATGCGCTGGTTGATCTCATGATGAGCGCTCAGGAAGCATTGGCGATCGAGCAGGTGAAGACGCTGCGCCCCGGAACCGTGCTACGCCTCGACGAGACGCCGTCGCGCAAGATCAGGCTCGACGACACCGGGCTCGACACAACCGAGCTTCTGATTTCGCTCGCCCGCCAGGCGGTGAAGGCGGTCGAGGCGGACCATGCTGCCGACTGGCGGCGCTTCCTTGCCCACGCACCGGTCGCCCCGCGCTAGCGCGCGTGCGCCATCGCCCAGCGCACGACCTCCGCGATCATCGCGTCGACGGTCGGGCTGCCCGGCATAATATAGCCGTGCGCCTCGACCCGGTGATAACGCGACAGCGGCGCAGTGCCGCCGACAAAGCCGGTCCGGCGGGCGATGATGTTCTTGGTCCGGCGATTTTCCTGCCAATAGGTCAAGATCGCGCGATAGCGCGCCTCGTTCGGGCTCCCGGGGTGGATCGCCCGGCGCACCGCAAAGGGCAGATGCTTGTGATGGGCTGACAGTAAGGTCACGTCATAGAGGCGCGCGATGAAGGCGCGCATCTCGTCCAGGCTGCCCGGCTGCTGAACGTCCTTGCACTCGATCGCGACTCGGGGGCGTCCGACCGGTGCGCCGCCATGGCCCCCGCGCAAAGTGTTCCCGACGCTCGCCGGGACGATCGCGATGTCGATCTCGTGGGTCGCACCGCTGCGCCCCCCGAACTGGATGCCGTTCCAAATTTCCCACGCCGGGCGCCGCCGCCAACGAAATCCAATGACGCTTACATTGTCGGGGCCGGCCGCCGCCGCCGGTAGTCCCGTGGGCGCGCCGCCGCGCTGTATGAAGCGGCGATCGCTCTCCATCGGGCCGATCCGGGTGCCGTCTGAGCGCTGCAGCCACACCTCGAAGCCCGCTTCGCGCAGGCCCCGCGCGACGGCGCTCATCACGAACAGCTCGAAGATGCGGCCCGCGCCTGCGGCATTCTCAAGTGTCGCGACATTGCCGACGATCGCGTCGAGCGCCGCCTGGACCGCGGGGATCATATTTCAGTGCTCCGTACCTCGGCCGACCATGTTTCGAGCGCAGCCCGCAACTTGGGGATCGCCTCGCGTGCGGCCACCGCATCCTCCCGACGTGCTTTCCGTGGGGCTTCGCCGTCGGTCAGAACGATCGTCACGCCCATATCGGGCATGACTTGGCCGAGATTGGGGCTCTCGGAATCGCCGGCCGCGATCGCATCGAGCGCGTCGATCGCCTGGTCCAGCTGACCCAGCGTGTCATTGAGGCGGCTGGCGACATAGTCCGTTGCCCATTCGATCTGCGCGTCTCCGATGATGGGTTGGGGAGGCGCCACGAAAAAAGCAGGTTGCGCTGAGGCCGTTGGCTGCTCGTCGGACCGTACCGCGAGGCGGGCGTCCTCAAGCGCCTCCTCGCTCTCTTCCTCCACCCGGCCGGCCTTGATTCCATCGATCAGTTCGAAAGCAAGCCAATCAAGTCCGGATGTCCGCGCAGTCTTCGTCGCGTTCTCGCCCTTGGGGTCGAGAACCGCGCAACTTCCCGGCCAGACATCGAGGTTCGGGATGATCACCGAGCGACCTTTGCCCGCCCGGCTCCCCGCCACTGTGATCAGGTGACGATCATCGTTGTGGCCGACCCTACGCCCCTCGGCATCCAGTCCGAGCAGGATATCGCCTTCTTTCCAGAGCGGCGCATCGAACGACCAGCGCGCCGTGCCGAGCGGTGCATTGCGTTCGTCACGCCCCGGCAGCCCGCGCGGAAAATCATCGAAGATCGACATGGCTCGTGTCTCGCGCTGGTGAACACCTGCGTCGCGATAGGCGGACGGCAAGCCGAAAGCGGGGGGATAGCTTCGCCCTCGTTGTCGGCGTGCATCTGATTGGACAGGCGGGAGGCGGACGGCCATGCTTGGCGTCTCCAACGTTCGCGCAGAGACCGGATCATTCCGGATGAACTGGCAGGGGATCATGCTCGACGCCGGCCGAGGATCAACGCGGCTCGCTTCCGCGTCACTCCGTTCCTTGTGCAGCTCCGCCCCCTTACGGGCTTCGGCGTTTGATCCCCGGCCTCTGCGCGCCGGGCGAAAGTCTCCCCATGCCCCGGAATGGTCCGGAGCGACGAACAACAGGAGACCAACATGACAAGCACATCCACCAACCGCCAGCCGGGCTATCGGCTCTACACCGTCAAGAGCGACGAAAAGGCCGCCCGCTGGATCGATATAGGTGCCGCATGGGCGACACGCGACGGCAAGGGCTTCACGCTCCAACTCGATGCGCTGCCGACCGATGGGCGTATCGTGATGCGCGAGAATGCCGCACGCGAGAACGGAGGTCAGTCATGACCTCCACCTTCCGTACGATCATCACCGGCACGCTCGACTGGCACGGCATATTGATACAGGTGACACTGGAGAAGCAGAGATTTGTCGATCACCTCCAGATCGAAACCCTCGATCCGCAACGCGCCCCGCTGCCGATTACCGAGACTGGCTATCGCTCGCACTTCATCCCGAAGGATACGATAGAAGCGGCGGCCGGTCCCGTGGCTTACGTCGAGACCTGGCTCGACAATGCCGCGAGCCGCAAGGGCTGGTCCGAGCAGGAAGCCGCGATCCGCCAATATGCGTTGCTTTAGACACGACAATGCGGGGCGCGTTGCCGCGCCCGGCATCATCTGCCCTTGTCGGGCGATCAGCGGTCGGCGAGCGCCGGCACGCCGTTGCGGCGCTGATCCTCGTGGGCGACGAGCGTGGCGGGATCGTCGATCCCCTCCATCAACTCGCGGACCCGCTTGCCTGCGTCACCGCGCGAAAGCTCGTCGCTCTCGCTGATCATCACCTGTCGGTCCGAGTGCGCCGAGGCGCACGCCTCGGCATCGCCCAGCCCGCAGAAGATGTCCTTGAACATGATGACGGTGTTACGCCCGCCATTGGACATCGTGAGAAGCTGCTGGCGGAACTGCTGCGCGACGCTCTCCATCTGCATCGCGATCTGCGCGATCATGTTCGCGCGGTTATAGAGCGTGTTGTACGCCGCGACCACGCGCTGCTGGTTCGCCTGCACGACCGCGAGCTTCTGCTGCAAGGCGAATTCGGCCTTGGCCTGCCCCGTGCGTTCGGCTTCCGCCATCTTAGCGCGATAGGCAGCTTCGGTGATAACCATCTCGCCCGGCGCATAGCCGAGCCGCTGGTTCATGACGCCGAGTTCGGTTTGCGCCTCGATGGTCGCCATCAGGTCCGAGGGGCGCAACCCCGGACGCAGCGCCAGTTGTCCAGCGCAAACGACAGCGACCAGCGCGGCACCGCCGCCGCTGATCGCGATAACGGCTTTCTGAAGCCGTTGTGTGCCGCCGAATCCGGCCTTTGCCGAACCGCCTGAATAGGACGCCGCCGCAGGCTGCGGCGATGCGGACTGAGCGGCAGCCCGTATGTCTGGAAGCGATGGCGGGTTAGGAGGTGTGGTCATGCTCGATCCTTTCAGAGCTGAACCGGAATAGTTCACGGCTTTCGAGGATCGGCTTAGAAACGACAGGGCGCCGGTGCGGGGGGATAGCTAAGACGAGCCAAATTTCTCGGCGGTATGGCGAAAGCTATCGGCAAGGGGTATTGTTGAAAATGATGGCCGCGAGCCGCGAGTCGCAGATCACATTTGCCAGTTTGTAGCTCTTCGTTTTTCGCTAAATCTTAGCTTGGACGGGAAAAAACGATGGCTCAACAATGGTTTCTGCCGGAATCCGACATAAAAGTCGATGAAGAGGAGATACAGGGAGACGTCCTGATAGGCCTCCAGAAAAAAGCAGAAATCTTCATATTCTTTCGGATTTTAGACGCCAAAGCCTTCAAAGAAGGGCTCTCGAAAATTGTCCCAGAAATTTCTTTCCTGAAGCTCACACGTATTTACGAAGAAACGCATCAAGGACCCGTAGCGAAAGCTAACATATCATTCACGTTCGATGGCCTCGGAACGCTCGGAATGTTTGTAGATGGTGTGCCTGAAGGAATTGACGCTTCATTCGAAGCAGGAGCGCGCGCCCGGGCGCCGGACTTGGGCGATCATGTCGATAATGACTGGCATCCCGTTTTCAAAGTGGATGATTTTCACGGTGTTCTACTGGTCGCGGCATGGGATGCGGATATAAGCGTCGCGCTCAAAAAGGCTTTCAATAAGGGCGAGGAACTCAAGGATTTGTTCGGCGCAGGCTTCGAAGAAGCTCACCGCGAAGAGGGGATGGTTCGGGAAAAAACGATCAATGGTGTCGCTCAATCCGGTCATGAGCATTTTGGCTTCGCCGATGGCGTATCTCAACCTGGGATTGAAGGCCTCACCTTGCACGTCGCGACTGCTGATGATGGCGGCGCTCAAGGTTTCCCCGGACAAGACCTTGTCAAGCCGGGGGACTTTATCTTTGGAAAGCAATATGAACGGGAGGACAAGTCCGATAATACTCCTCCTGCGGATTGGATGGAGAACGGATCATACATGGTCTTCCGGCGGCTGAATCAGAATGTCGAGGCGTTCAACAATTACGTCAAGAGTAGCTGGACCGGCTTGGCCAAAAGCGAGGAGCAATTCGCCGCCCGTTTGATCGGACGTTGGAAAGACGGCAGCCCGATCTTACGAAACCCCGACGATCCGAATCCCACCGAGACCGAAAACCATCCGGAAAAGAACAACGACTTTGAGTTCGACAAGGAGGACGTTGCACAGGCGAAATGCCCATTCAATGCACACATCAGACGCGTCTATCCTCGCCAGGACATTGGAGACGCATCGGAGACCAAACGCATCATCCGTGCTGGTATCGCCTTTGGCAAGGACGACGAACCTGATAAAGGCCTTTTGTTCGTATGCTATCAAAGCTCGATCAAGGACAAGTTCGAGTTCATCCAGATCGATTGGGCAAACAGCGAGACTTTCCCAAATGGGATTGCTGCCAATTTGCAGTTGCCACTAAAGCCCGGAATCGACCTGATAATTGGTCAAGGTAGCGCGCCGCGGACTGGAGAGTGGACAACCGGTCAGCTTCCGGAAGCGCCTAGATTTGTAATTGCCACGGGCGGTGGCTATTTCTTCTCTCCTTCAAAAAGCGGCCTGGCAAAAATTGCAGCGTGAAGGATCAACGGTTCAAGGATCAAATCTGATTATGGACTTGGGCGCCTCAATTTGATCGTCCCTGGCTCGATTGGGATTGGTAGGGGTGCCTGCAAACCATGAGATATTTCAAAGTGAGTATGGGTGATGCTCGATGGCTCGGATCACAACCCGAATCTGGGATGGGCTTCCAGATCGTCACCTTCGGAAAACCAGAAGCACAATCTCGTATATTCGTGGTTGGCGGCTTGGTAGCATTGGATTTTGACGACAGTGCGGCTGAGAACGATCGCTCGGATCAACCGTGGTTTTTACAGAGCGCCTACAGCGAACGTCTAATTGCGTTCGAGGCTTGGCGGGATGGATTATCTCCTCTGAGCAAGATCGGTCCTAACCGCCAGGTAGTCCGCCTGTCCGGAAATCCGCCGCCACCTCCGCCACCGCCAGTCGGAGGCATCGTTGGTCCGCCGGCGCCTCCACCCCAGATTTATGGGCATCTTCCCTTTGTGAACACGGTTGTTGGCAATGAGGTTTTCTACCGCTGGGAAGCTTGGCCAGTCAGCCAAAGGGTGAACCAGAAAACTGGAGCGATTGCGAAAGGCACATTCACGTCTCCACAATCAGAGGTTCCCTTCGTTCCTACCGGCTTTGCTGCGGTAGGCCGCTTCGCTCTCCCGTTTCTTCCACCAGCGTCCTTTCGTTGGGAGTTGAAACCGCCAGCTGCCACTGTGTTTCGATGCGGCGCAAGCGTCCCATTGTATGGGCAGGCGGGCGGGGGCGTCGAAGCCGAGTTCAGTCAAGGCTTCAACAACGTGGGTCCAGTTGCCAATCCGGTGGTGCTGCCAGCAATGTAGCTCTGTCCGGCGTCAGGTTTCGTGAGACAGATTGAGGGTTTCAGATAACGGAGGATTTTGGTCTCGTCGC
>CAZZZX010000144.1:0-7095 GCA_964658585.1 uncultured Novosphingobium sp. | reverse complement strand
CGCGCCCGCCGGCGTGGTCTCGGCGATCAACGGCCAGGGCATCGCCGGCGCGACCGGCACCATCTCGTGCCCGACGCCGACCTCGCCCGCCAGCGCGTGCACGGTCACGATCGGCTCGACTACGCAGGCCGCGCCGTCGGGTGCGTTCCAGCAATTCTACAACGGCGTCGGCTCGTCGCTGTCGCTCAACCAGGTGCCGGACTTCATCGGCAAGGTCGCCTATGAAGACACGATCATGGGCCATACCTTCCACGTCGAGGGCTTCGGCATCTATCGCACCTTCACCGACCATATCGACGGCAGTCAGAGCAACAACAACGCGCACGCCTTCGGCTATGGCGGCAGCATCGCGCTCAACGTGATCCCGAAGATCCTCGACGTGCAGTTCTCGGGGATCGGCGGCAAGGGCATCGGCCGCTACGGCTCGGCGGGCTTGCCCGACGTGACCTTCGATGCGGCGGGCCGTCCCAAGCCGCTGAGCGAGTTCATGCTGCTTGCCGGCGGCACGCTGCACGCGACACCCAAGCTCGACATCTACGCCTTCGCGGGCGAGGAGCAGGAGTATCGCGACATCCTCGATGCGACGCACGGCCTCGGTCTGCCGAGCGCCAATAATTCGGGCTGCTTCGTCGAGACCACCTCGACGCTCACCAGCAGCACCTGCGCCGGCAACACCCGTCGCATCCGTCAGATCACCGGCGGCTTCTGGGACAAGTTCTACCAAGGCCCGTTCGGTCGCGCGCAGATCGGCCTGCAGGTCAGCTATACCCAGCGCCAGCTGTTCGAGGGCACGGGCAGCAGCGCCGGACTGCCGGCGTTCAGCGGCTACCCGCAGATCCACAATACGATGGGTTTCGTGGCGTTCCGCTACTATCCCTTCTGATCCTACCCCCAACCTCGACCGGGCGGTGCGTCTCACGACGCGCCGCCCGTTTTCTTGTCAGCGCCAGAAGCGTTTGGCGTCGACCAGGTCCGCCCACGCCTCCGCCGCCTCGGCGAGCATCGCCTTGCGCTCGGATTTCTTTGGTAGCCGGAGCGGCGTCAGGCCGAGTCGCTCGACCAGGACCGGGGCGGTCGCGAGATCGTTGAGCTGGCCGAGCGCGTCCTGCAGCCGCGCGACCGCGGCCGCGAACCTGGCGTGACGGCGTGCCGCCTTGCCGCGCGGATACAGCGCAGCGAAGAACTCCGTCGCATAGCGCAGCTTCTTGGCTTCGATCCGGACGCGGTGGCGATGCTCGTCGTCGAGGCCGGCAAGCCGCTTGCCGCGCCTGGCGATGCGTTTGCGGTGGCGATCGAGGATGTCGGCGGCGCTATGGTCGATCCGTCGCGCTGCCGCGGGGCTCGTCCGCCATGCGCCGGTCTCCAGCCATTCGGCGAAATCGAGCAGGACGCGGCGGGCCCGTGGCGAGGCGAGCGCCTGCTCGACCGCCCGATAGGCTTCGGCACGGGCGCGTTCGAGCCGGGCGACCTCCTCGGGCGCGCTGATCTGCGTGCCCAGCACATCGATGTCGCGCGCGTCGCCGAGGATCTGCTGGAGCCAGCGCAGCTCGGCGTGATGATGCGTCGCGCGCGGATCGTCCGCGAACAGCGGCTTGAACAGTGACGATGCCGACCGCAGCCGCCTCAGCCCGACCCGCGCCTGATGCAGGACATCGGTGTCGTCGCCGGCGGCCAGCATATCCTCGTTGAGCCGGAACTGGCGGATGCAGGCGTGCGCGATTGCGACGAAGGCGGCGGCGGCGCTCGTCTCGGGATCGAGCGCGATCGGTTCGGCGCGCGCCGCCTTGCGCTTGCGGCGCCCAGCGAGCCGATAGCCGCGTTCGGCCTTGCTCAGTACGCCGAGCCGGACGGGAATCGCCGCATCGATCGTCCGCGCCAGCGCGAACAGCGCGGCCGGCGGGCCCGACTTGAGTTCGAGCTCGACCTCGCAGAGCGCCTCGCGCCGATCGCCCGCGATCACCTCGCCGCGGTCGATGGCGAGCAGCACGACCGCATCGTCGGTTGCGATCCGCGCCTCGATGCGCTCGACCGTGGTCGTGAAGACCGGCGCGAGCGCGCCGAGCACCGCGCCGTCGACCATCTCGCAAAGCGGGCCGGCGGCGGCGTCGAAACGTGGCATCGTCGCATCGGCCTCGAGAGCGCACTCCCATTCGGGTCGCGCGAAGAGCCCGGCCGCACCGTCGCCGACCGCCTTGACGGTCTGCACCACCCGATCGTCCTCGCGGCGGATGCGCAGCACGAAGCCCGCGGCGGCGAGCGCGCCGTCGGGCGTGTCGAAATAGGTCGCGGCGAGCGCGATCGCGACCGGATTCGCCGCAGCGATCCAGTCCGCGGCGCGCAGCGCCCCGATATCGTCGGGCGACACGGTAAGCTTGAGTTCGACTTCCACGGGATCGCTCATTCACCGCCTCCGTGTCCTGTAACACCGTCATATCGGTTCGGGTCCGGCGCACCAAGCGCTCCGCGATGCCCGACACCATCGGCGGCAACAGGCGCGCCGCCGAGATCGCACCGATGTCGACGATCGCCTATCCGGCATAAATCGGACGCGTGCGACCGGCGCGTGGGATCGTCTCGCGTCGCCATGTGTTTTGGCGAAAGGAGACGTGACATGGCGGAAGCGAAGTCCGGAACGGTGCCGCTCGACAGTTCGGGCGAGGCCAGTGCCGAGGACGGCCACGTCGTGCTCGATGGGCCGGACGGGGTTGCGATCACGCTCACGCCCGATGCCGCCGAGGCGACCGCGCAAAATCTGATCGAGGCGGCTCGCAAGGCGCGACAGCAGCGCGGCTGACCTCATACTTCATGCTGCACTGCGGAACAGGGTGACGGCGGCACCGTTCGGACCGCCATGACCGATCCGTTCCACCTGTCCGCCACGCTCGGCGGCAATGCCGTGATCTGGCTGCGCTATGGCGTGATCCTGGTCGTCGTGACCAGCGCCGTGCTGCTCGTCCATGGTGCGATCCTGTTTGTGTTACGCCGCGCCGCTGCGCGGACGGTATCGGTCAGCGACGACATCATCCTCGCCAGGATCGCGTCGCCGACCCGCTGGGCGAGCGTGCTGATCGCGCTCGCCGCGGTGCAGCCGGCGATGGATCTGGGGCCGATCGGCCGCGACTGGTGGCACTTCTCCGCCGGACTGGTGGTGCCCGCGATGATCGGGTGGCTCGCCGCTGCGATCCTGTCCGCCGCCAACCAGATTATCCGGATCCGCACCGACATCTCGGTCGCGGACAATCTTCGCGCGCGCCGCGCCCGCACCCGGATGAGCATCCTCCACCGGATCGCGCTGTTCCTGATCCTGGTCTGCACGATCTGCCTGATGCTGATGTCGATCCCCGCGGTGCGGACGATCGGCGTCACGCTCGCGGCATCCGCCGGGATCGGCGCGCTGGCGGTGGGCGCCGCGGCGCAGCCCGTGCTCAAGAACGTCATCGCCGGCATCCAGATGGCGTTCACCGAACCGATCCGCATCGACGACGTCGTCATCATTGACGGCGAATGGGGCAAGATCGAGGAGATTCGCCTTACCTATGTGGTGATCGCGATCTGGGACCAGCGGCGGCTGGTCGTGCCGGTCTCCAAGTTCCTGGAGGAGAATTTCCAGAACTGGACGCGGTCCTCGTCCGATCTCCTCGGCACCGCCTTCGTCCATGTCGACCGTACCGCGGACGTGCCGCGCATCCGCTCGAAACTGACCGAGATCGTCTCGGCGGATCCGTTGTGGGATGGGCGGGTCTGCGGACTGCAGGTCACCGACAGCCTGCCGACCTATCTGGAACTGCGCTGCCTGGTCAGCGCGGCGGATGCGCCGCGAGCCTTCGATCTGCGATGCAACGTGCGCGAGGCGATCACCGCGTTCATCGCCGCCGAGATGCCCGAGGCGCTGCCGCGCCAGCGCGATATCGTCGCGCTTCAGCCCGCCGCGGTTTCCGGCGACGAGCTTTCGTCCTCGGCCTCGTCGAGTGTCTGACCCGGCGCCATCAGTGCCCCGGTGAAGCGCTTGCGCCACCAGATCACGTCCTCGCGCTCGATCCCATCCATCAGCTTGCGCCAGCGCTCCCGGCGCTCGTGTAGCGGCATGGCGAGCGCGGTGCAGATCGCGTCGGAGACCTCCTCCGCGCTGTACGGATTGACCAGCACGGCATCGGTCATCTGCAATGCCGCGCCGGCGAAGCGCGAGAGGATCAGCACGCCGGGATCCTCCGGATCCTGCGCCGCGACATATTCCTTGGCGACGAGGTTCATGCCGTCGCGCAGCGGCGTGACCAGTGCGATCCGCGCCGCGCGATAGACGCCCGCCAGCACCGGACGCGGATAGCCCTGGTTTACGTAGCGGATCGGCGTCCAGTCGAGATCGGCATAGGCGCCGTTGATCCGCCCCGAGAGCTGGTCGAGCTGCTCGCGGATCGTCTGGTAGGCGGGCACGTCGCCACGCGACGGCGGTGCGATCTGGACGAGGAACACCTCCTTGCGCTGCTCCTCATGGTCGACGAGGAAGCGCTCATAGCCGAGGAATCGCTCCTCCAGACCCTTGGAGTAATCGAGCCGGTCGACGCCGATAATCATGTCGCGACCGTCCGCCGAGTCGCGCATCCGTCGATAGGCGAGCCGCGCCGCCGGACTCGAGGCGGCGGCGACGAACTCCTTGGCGTCGATCCCGATCGGGCAGGCGATCGCGCGTACGGTGCGCTCGCCGAGCGTGATTTCGTCGTTCTCGCCAAGCGTCGCGCCGAGTTCGCCGACCGCATAATCGCGGAACGCCTCGAGCCATTCCTCGGTGTGGAAGCCGATGACGTCGTAGTCGAACAATGTGCGCACCAGCGCGGGCGCGTGGGGCAGCGAGGTCAGCAGCCGCCGCGGCGGCCAAGGCGTATGGAGGAAGAAGCCCATGCGGTTGCCGATCCCGCGCGCGCGCATCTCGTGGCCGAGCGGGATGAGGTGATAATCCTGCACCCAGACGAGATCGTCGGGCTCGATGAGCGGACTGAAGGTCTCGGCGAACTTCTCGTTCACGCGCTGATAGGTGTCGGCGAAGTCGCGCTCGAACTCGGCGAGGTCGATGCGGTAGTGGAACAGCGGCCACAGCGTCCGGTTGGCGAAGCCGTTGTAATATTCCTCGATGTCCTGCTCTTCGAGATCGATCGTCGCGGTCGTGACGCCCTGGCTCTTCTGAAAGTTGATCTGCCCGGTGAAGTGATCGGTCCGCTCCCCCGACCAGCCGAACCAGATACCGCGATTTTCGCGAAGCGCTGCGGCGAACGCGACCGCGAGGCCGCCTTGCGCACCGGCATCGCCCTTGGGTGCCGAAACGCGGTTCGAGATCACGATCAATCGACTCATGGGTCCGCGCCATCGCTCCGCACGGCGTAAATCGGCCGTTCAGGCAAGCAAACCGCTGGAGGGGCGGGATGGTTGCCGCGATGCGCGCTCAACCGCGCCGTTTCACCGCCGCGCCGAGCCAGTCATGCACCGCCGTCACGTCGGCGAGCGCGAAGCTCGCCGCGGTCGGTTCGCGCGCGCCGACGAGGATGCCGGCGCCGCCGCTCTCTCGCGCCGCCCGGAAGCCGGCTTCGTCGGTCAGGTCGTCGCCGACGAATACCGCGCGCGTGCCGGTCATCGGCGCGCGGGTCAGCAGCGCGCGCACCGCGTCGCCCTTGTCGGTGCCCGGCATCTTGAGTTCGCACACCATCTTGCCGTGCTGGAGTTCGAGCCCGGCGCCGCGTGCGATGCGCCCGCCGAGCGCATCGCATTCGCGCCCGCGATCGGGCGCCTGGCGATAGTGGATCGCGACGCCGAACGGCTTGGGCTCGATCACCACGCCCGGCATCCGCGCCGCTGCCGCCGCCAGCGCGGCGATCGCGTCGTCGAGCGCCGCGGGCCGCTCGGGCGCGGTGCGGCTGCCGTCGGGCCAGACCGTCTCGAGGCCATGGCTGCCGGCGATGGCGAAGCCCGGTGCGGCGGGATCGACGCCGAGATAGGCGAGGATCTGGTCCGTAGGCCGGCCGCTCACCACCGCCACCCGCCCGTCGAGCGCGTCGGCGAGGTCCGGCAGCAGCGCCCTGACGCGCGCATCCGCCACCACCGCGTCGTGTCGCTCGGCGAGTTCGACCAGCGTGCCGTCGAAATCGAGGAACAGGCTTGCGCCGACGAGCAGCGCGGGCGGCGGCGGGGGAAGCATCGACATGGCGATGCGGTAGGGCAGATCGCGTGCGCGCAAAAGCGCCGCGGCTATTTGACGATCTGGTCGATCTTGTCCTGCAGCGCGGCGAGTTGCGCCTTGAGTTGCGCGACCTCGTCGCTGGCCGGTGCAGCGGCGGCGCCGGGCGCGGCCCTGGCCCCCGGGGCACCCTTGGTCCCGGGCTTGAATGCGCTGGCCGCGGCCTCGAACATCTCGAGATTGCGCTTGGCGATCTCGGCGAACGGCCCGCCCGAGAAGGCGCCCTCCATCGCCGAGCGGAACTGCGCCTGGTTGCGGCGGAACGCCTCCATCGACGCCTCGAGATATTGCGGCACCATCGACTGCATCGAATCGCCGTAGAGCGCGATCAGCTGGCGCAGGAAGCTCACCGGCAGCAGCGTCTGCCCGCGAGTCTCCTCGTCCATGATGATCTGGGTGAGCACCGAGTGCGTGATGTCCTCGTCGCTGCGCGCGTCGAGCACCTTGAATTCGCGGCCCTCGCGCGTCATCGCGGCGAGGTGGTCGAGGGTGATGTAGCTCGAGGTTTCGGTATTGTAGAGGCGCCGGTTGGCGTATTTCTTGATGATGACGATATCGGTCGGCGACGATGATTTGGCCATGGCAGCCTCTCCTGATCCGAAACGGGCGGTTTGCTCTGCAGCGATGCTAGCACCGCTGGATGACGCGCCGCAACATCGTCCGCGTCCGCTGCCGCTGTTCCTGGCGATGCTGCGCAGCGAAACCATTGGCGATCCCGGCCGCGCCGCAGCGGCGCTGGCCGGGCTCAACGCGTATCAGACCGCGCCGCGCGCCACGCGTCCGGCCGCTCCGCCGGCCGTCGGGCAGGTCGGGCGGGTGCGTCTGCTCGATTATGGCGGAGCGGGGCGGCCGGTCGTGTTCGTCCCGTCGCT
>CAZZZX010000143.1:0-7109 GCA_964658585.1 uncultured Novosphingobium sp. | reverse complement strand
CGACTGCCGGCGCGCGGTGCTGCTCCGCCATTTCGGCGAGGATCCGCCGGTGCGCTGCGGCAATTGCGACAATTGCCTCAGCCCGCCCGCGACGATCGACGCGACCGAGGTGGCGCGCAAGCTGCTCTCGGCGGCGTTCCGCACCGAGATGCGGTTCGGGGTGGGCCACCTGCTCGACGTGCTCGCCGGCAAGGATACCGAGAAGGTGATCGCCAACGGGCACAACGCGCTGTCGGTGTTCGGCATCGCCGATGCCGACGAGCTCAAGCTCGTCCGTCCGGTCGCGCGCGCGCTGCTCGCGCGCGATGCGTTGCGCGCCGACGATTATGGCGGCCTGTCGTTCGGCCCGGCGGCGCGCCCGATTCTGAAGGGCGAGGAGGCGGTCGGGCTGGTCGTCGCGCCGCCCAAGCGCGAGCGCAGGCGCCGGACCGGCGACGCGATCGAGCATCCGCACGATCCGCTGTTCGAGGCGCTGCGCGCCAGGCGCCGCGAGATCGCGCAGGCGAAGGGCCTGCCACCCTATGTGATCTTCCACGATTCGACGCTGCGCGAGATGGCCGGGCTGCATCCGACCACGCTCGCCGGCCTGAGCCAGGTGACCGGCGTCGGCCAGGCCAAGCGCGACGCCTATGGCGAGGCGTTCCTCGAGATCCTGCGCAACTGGCAGGGCTGAGACCCGAGAAGGAGACAAGGCATGTTCCGCACGCTTGACGAGACGATCATGGTCGCCGGCCAGATCCGGCCCGAGGATGTCGCCGTGGCGGCGGGGCAGGGCGTCCGCATGGTCATCAACAACCGGCCCGAGGGCGAGGAGCCCGGCCAGCCCGCGGGCTCCGAGATTGCCGCGGCGGCGGCGGCGGCCGGGCTCGGCTATGTCGCGATCCCGGTCGATCATTCGGGTTTCTCGGTCGAGCAGGTCGACGCGATGCGCGCCGCATTGGCGCAGGGCGGCCCCGCGCTTGCCTTCTGTCGATCGGGGACGCGCTCGACCTATCTATGGGCGCTGGCGCGCGGCGCGGAAGGCGATGCGCCCGCGGAGATCAAGGCCAAGGCGGCGAATGCCGGCTACGACATCACCGGCGTGCTGCCGCTGATCGAGCAACTGCGCGGATAGGCTCCCCTCGCTCACGGGAGCGGCCCTCCGGCGCGACACCCCGGACCCGCAGGATCCGCAAGCGCGACCGCGCGCCCGAGCCTCTGCGAGGACTTCTTCCCGGACAAAAAAGAGCCGGCGAGTTGCCTCGCCGGCTCCAGGTCTTCGCAGGAGGAAGCTCTTAGAAGTGGTAGGCGCGCTCGCCGTGATCGGCGATGTCGAGGCCCTCGGCCTCTTGCTCGGGCGTGGCGCGCATTCCCCAGACCTTGTCGATCACGAAGAACAGGATCGCCGAGCCGATGCCCGACCAGACCAGCGTGATGAGGACGGCCTCGATCTGCGTGATGACCTGTGCGGACATCACATAGGTGCCCGCGATCATCGTGCCCGGCTTGGTCGTATAGTCGGCGATACCCTGGCCGCCGAACCCCGGATTGTCGAGGATGCCGGTCATGATCGCGCCGGTGATCCCGCCGATGCAATGGACGCCGAACACGTCGAGCGAATCGTCATAGCCGAACTTGGTCTTCACCGTGGTGACGAAGAAGAAACAGATCGGCGAGACCATCAGGCCGAGGATCAGCGCGCCCATCGTCCCGGCATAACCCGATGCCGGGGTGACCGCGACGAGACCCGCGACGACGCCCGAGGCGGCGCCGAGGAGCGACGGCTTGCCCTTCACGATCTGCTCGACGAGCAGCCAGGACAGTGCCGCGCCGCAGGTCGCGATCATCGTGTTCATGAAGGCGACCGCGGTGACGCCGTTCGATTCGAGGTTGGAGCCGGCGTTGAAGCCGAACCAGCCGACCCACAGCAGCGAGGCGCCGATCATCGTCATGGTCAGCGAGTGCGGCGGCATCGGCTCGCGCGGATAGCCGATCCGCTTGCCGAACATCAGGCAGCCGACAAAGCCCGCGATGCCCGCATTGATGTGGACGACGGTACCGCCGGCGAAATCGAGCGCGCCCTTCTGGAACAGATAGCCCGCATCCGCGGTGGCGTCGGTCAGCGCCTGACCGCCCTTGATCGCGGCCGCCGCCATGGCGTCCGGGCCTTCCCAGTACCAGACCATGTGCGCGATCGGGAAATAGACCAGCGTCACCCACAGCGCCACGAACAGCATCAGCGGCGAGAAGCGCACGCGCTCCGCGAAGCTGCCGATGATGAGCGCCGGCGTGATCATCGCGAACGTCATCTGGAAGAGGACGTAGACGAGCTCGGGGATGTAGACGCCGTTGGAGAAGGTCGCCGCCTGGCTGTTGGCATCGACGCCCTTGAGGAAGACCTTGGAGAAGCCGCCGAAGAACGCGTTGCCGCCGGTGAACGCCTCCGAATAGCCCCACGTCACCCAGATCACACCGACCATGCTGACGATCATCAGCACCTGGGTGAGGATCGAGAGCATGTTCTTGGTGCGGACCAGGCCGCCGTAGAACAGCGCGAGGCCCGGGATCGACATCATCAGCACGAGCAGCGTCGAGACCATCATCCAGGCGGTGTCGCCCTTGTTGACGGACGCGGCGGGTATCGCGCCGCCGGGCGGCGTCTGCGCGAGCGCGGGGTGCGCATAGAGCGCCGCCCCCGCGATCGTCGCCAGGCCGAGGCCCAGCTTGGTCATTGGCTTCATCATTGCCCCTTTCCCCTTACAGCGCGGTGTCGTCGGTCTCGCCGGTGCGGATGCGCACCGCCGAGGCGAGATCGAGCACGAAGATCTTGCCGTCGCCGATCGCGCCGGTGTTCGCGGATTGCTGGATCGCCTCGACCACGCCGCCGAGCGCGCCGTCGCCGCAGGCGACCTCGATCTTGATCTTGGGCACCATGTTGGTGCTGTATTCGGCACCCCGATAGATCTCGGTCTGGCCCTTCTGGCGGCCGAAGCCCTTGACCTCGGTCACCGTCATGCCGCTGACGCCGACCCCCGAAAGGGCCTCGCGGACCTCGTCGAGCTTGAATGGCTTGATGATCGCTATGACCAGTTTCATGTCGCCTCCCCGGCTGTTCCCCAAAGGAGGCAAAGCAAGCGTCGTGCCAAACGTGACGTCCCGCGAAAGCACGGGTCGCGATCGGTTCGGCTGCGAAATGACGCCCGATTGTTAGGCAGGCGTTATGGAATGCCTAGAAATTAGGCGGTGCACACGCGGTTGCGCCGTGTTCCGTTCGTGCCGGGGAGCCGCTTGGCGAAGCCGAAGCGCTGTCTCGAGGCATCGCGCAGGCCCTTCGAGACGGGCCTTCGATTGCGCCGCGTTCCACTCAGTCCCTCTTCGGGGCGAACGGGCGCTAAAAGGAGCAGCCGGGATCGGCGAGTATCGCCTCGGCTCTCGCGCGGTCGCGCGGCGCCACCATCAGCCGCGCCGGCGCGAGCCCGCCCAGCCCGATCGAGGCCATCGCGCCACCGAGCAGCGCCACCTCGATCCCGTCCGCCTCCAGCCGCCCGCGCACGATGTCGGCGAGCGTCGCGTCGGCGAAGCTCGCGACCTCGATCACGCCGCCGCCGCCGTGCCGCCCACGGTCAGCCGTTCGATCATCACGGTCGGCTGGCCGACGCCCGCGGGCACCGACTGGCCGCCCTTGCCACACATGCCGATGCCTTCGTCCAGCGCCATGTCGTTGCCGATCGCCTTGACCCTGGTCAGCACCGAGGGACCGTCGCCGATCAGCGTCGCGCCTTTCAGCGGCGCGCCGAGCTTGCCGTTCTCGATGCGATACGCCTCGGTGCAGGAAAAGACGAACTTGCCGCTGGTGATGTCGACCTGCCCGCCGCCGAAGCTCTTGGCGAAGATGCCGTTGCCCGCGCGTGCGATGATCTCGGCCGGATCGTCGCTGCCGCCGAGCATGAAGGTGTTGGTCATCCGCGGCATCGGCGCGTGCGCAAAGCTCTCGCGCCGGCCGTTGCCGGTCGCCGGCACGCCCATCAGCCGGGCGTTGAGGCGATCCTGCATGTAGCCGCGCAGGATGCCGTCCTCGATCAGCACGTTGGTCTGGGTCGGCGTGCCCTCGTCGTCGATCGACAGCGATCCGCGGCGATCGGCGATCGCACCGTCGTCGACCACCGTCACCCCCGGTGCCGCGACGCGCTCGCCGATGCGGCCCGCAAAGGCGGACGAACCCTTGCGATTGAAATCGCCCTCGAGGCCGTGCCCGATCGCCTCGTGGAGCAGCACGCCGGGCCAGCCCGGCCCGCACACCACGGTGAACTCGCCCGCGGGCGCCGCGACCGATTCGAGATTGACCAGCGCCTGCGCCAGCGCCTCGTCGACCGCGCGATCCCACACCGCGGGATCGAACAGGCGATCGTAGAGATAGCGGCCGCCGGTGCCGTACATGCCGCTCTCGCGCCGGCCGTTCTGCTCGGCGACGATCGAGACGTTGAGCCGCACCAGCGGCCGGACGTCGAACGCGACGAAGCCGTCGGGCCGGACGATCTCGACCACGCTCCACGATCCCGACAGCCCGACCGAGACCTGCGCGACGCGCGGATCGCGTGCGCGGGCGAGCGCATCGATCGTCTGGCAGAGCTCGACCTTGCGCGCGAACGGCACCGCGCCCAAGGGATCGGCGTCGGTATAGAGATGGCGGTTGGTGCGGGGCGGCGGCGGCGCCGTGCCCGCGGTCGCCGGATCGAGCAGCATCGTCTCGGCGGCGCGGGTGATGGCGCGCGCGCTGATCTCGTTGGCGTGCGCGAAGGCGGTGGTCTCGCCCGACAGGCCGCGCAGTCCGAAGCCGGACTGGGTGTTGTAGTCCGCGGTCTTGAGCCGGCCGTCGTCGAAGCCGAAGCTCTCGCTCGCGATGTATTGCAGATACAGTTCGCCGTCGTCGCACCCGGAGAGCGATTGCGCGGTGAGGCGGATCGCGGCGTCGGGATCGAGCCCGTCGCGATAGAGGAACCCGCGCGGATCGGTATAGCTGCTCATGTCCGGCATATAGGCGGTCCGGGCGGCGAGGTGAAGCGTTTGGGAACACAGCGGAGCTGCTACGCGGCGCGCATCGTCAGGGCTTGAGACCCGCCGTCATTCCGCCGCGATCGCCTCCAGCCTCGCTGCCGCCAGATTGTCGCGCGAATGCGCGAGCGACGAGGTGCCGGGGATCAGCAGGATGTCGGGCGATAGGGGGAGCATCGCGGTCCTGCCGCGCGCCGTGGCGGCCTTGTGCCACACGGGGGAGCCTAGCCGAGATCGTCCGCCGCAGCACCGATCGCGGCGTAGATCGCGTCGAGATCGGCATCGTCGATGCAATAGGGCGGCATGACGTAGACGGTGTTGCCGAGCGGGCGGAGGAGCAGCCCCGCATCGCGGAACCGCGCGAGCAGGGCCGGGCCCAGATCGGAGAGATAGCGGCCATGCGGGTCGCCCAGCTCCATCGCGGTGACGGTGCCGATCCGGCGCGTATTGCGCACCCCGGGGTGCGTGGCGAGCGCCGCCAGCCGCGTCGCCTGCCGCGCGCCCAGCGCCGCGACACGATCGAGTACCGGCTCCTCGCGCCAGATCGCGAGATTGGCGTTGGCCGCCGCGCACGCGATCGGATTGGCGGTGTAGCTCGACGAGTGGAAGAACATCTTGGCGCGGTCGGTCGAGAGATGCGCGTCGTAGATCGCCTCGCTCGCCATCGTCACCGCGAGCGGCACCGCGCCGCCGGTCAGTCCTTTCGAGAGGCACAGGATGTCGGGCACCACGCCCGCCTGTGCGCCGGCGAGCAGCGTGCCGGTGCGCCCCCAGCCGGTCATCACCTCGTCGGCGATGAACAGGACGCCGTGCGCGGCGCACACCGCGCGCATCGCCGCCAGCGTCTCCGGCGGGTAGATCAGCATCCCGCCCGCGCCGAGCAGCAGCGGCTCGACGATCAGCGCGGCGGGCCGGTCGTCACGGCACGCCGCCTCGAGCGCGTCGATCGTCGCCTGCCCGGCCCCGGCGTGGGGGAAGGGCAGCGTACCGACATCGAACAGCAGCGGCGTATAGGCCCGGTTGTAGACCCCGCGCGCACCGACCGACATCGCGCCGATCGTATCGCCGTGATAGCCATGCTCGAGCACCAGGATGCGATGCCGCGCTTCGTCGCGGGCGAGCCAGTAGCCGAGCGCCATCTTGAGCGCGACCTCGACGCTGGTCGATCCCGAGTCCGAGAAGAAGACGCGTGGCAGCGCGGGCGGCATGATCGCGACCAGCCCCGCCGCCAACGTCTCGGCGGGCTCGTGCGTCCAGCCGGCGAAGATGATCTGGTCGAGCCGCTGCGCCTGCTCGGCGATCGCCGCCATGATCCGCGGCTCGCGATGGCCGTGCGTCGTCACCCACCAGGACGAGATCGCATCGACATAGCGCCGCCCGTCCGCCGTGTAGAGCGCCGCGCCCTCGCCATGGGTGACGAGCGGGATCGGCTCGCCAAGGCCATGCTGGGTAAAGGGGTGCCAGACCGCACTCATGCGAAGTCGCGAAGATCGAAATTGTGCGCGAAGGCGGTGGCGAGGTTCGGGAAATCCAGCTTGGCCATGATCGGCAGACGGCCCAGTCGCCTGACCCGCCCGATCGCGCAGATCGTCGCCTCGCTGTCGGCATTGCCCTCGCCGACGAAGGCGACGCCGCGGATCGTCACGCCGCGCGCGCGCAGCGCCTCGATCGAGAGCAGGCTGTGGTTGATCGTACCGAGCGCGGTACGCGCCACCAGCACCACGGGGAACGCCCAGCGCGCGAACAGATCGGCGAACAGCAGCTCGCGCGTCACCGGCACCAGCACGCCGCCCGCGCCCTCGATCACCAGCGGGCGCACCGCAGGCGGATCGAGCCGCGCGGGATCGATCGTCACGCCGTCGAGTTCGGCGGCGCGGTGCGGGGAGAGCGGCTCGGTCAGCCGATACGCCTCGGGATGGACGGCCACGCCGACCAGCGCCTGCACCGCGGCGGCGTCGCTGCCGTCGTCGAGTCCGGACTGGATCGGCTTCCAGTAGGTCGCGCCGAGTTCGCTCGCCAGCATCGCGGCGACCACGGTCTTGCCGATGCCGGTGTCGGTGCCGGTGACGACCAGCGCG
>CAZZZX010000142.1:0-7129 GCA_964658585.1 uncultured Novosphingobium sp. | reverse complement strand
GTCCTCGTGCTGGAAGAAGCGGGCGTTGGCGGCGGTATCGGTCATTGCTGTCTGCCTGCCTCAGTTGGTCGTGGCGCGCTGGGTGTCGGCGGGGGCCGCGGCGGTGGCGTTCTCGGTCGCGGCATTCTCGACCGCGCCGCCGAGCGTGCCCGGACTGGCGGTCGCCGGACCCGGATTGCTGATCGGCGAATTGACGGTCGCGTCGGACGATTTGGGCGTGCCCTTGAGCGTGCCGCCGCGCGCCGCGATCCACTGCGCGAACTGCGGCTTGGTCACGACCTCGACCGCGATCGGCATATAGCCGTGGCGCGCGCCGCACAGTTCCGAGCACTGGCCGTAATAGAGGCCGGGACGCTCGACCTTGAACCAGGTCTCGTTGAGGCGACCGGGCACCGCGTCCATCTTGGTCCAGAAGGCGGGCACCGCGAAGGAGTGGATCACGTCGTCCGAGGTGGTGATGACCTTGACCACCGAATTGACCGGCACGACCATGCGCTCGTCGACGCCGAGCTGGCGCGGCTGGCCGCTCGCCTTGTCCTGATCGTCGGTGAGGATGTTCGAGACGACCTCGAAATCGCCATTGTCCGGATACTGGTACGACCAGTACCACTGATGGCCGATCACCTTGACAGTGAGATCGGGCTTGGGCGTGTCGTACTGCGCGGCGAGCAGCTTGATCGACGGCACCGCGATGCCGAGCAGGATCAGCACCGGCGCGACCGTCCACAGCACCTCGAGCACGGTGTTGTGCGAGGTCGCCGACGGCGTCGGGTTGGAGCGGCGGTTGAACCGCGCCATCACCCAGAACAGCAGCACCAGCACGAACAGGCTGACGATGAAGATGATCGGCACCAGGATGTCGTTGTGGAACCAAGCGGCGTACTGGCCGAGCGCGGTGACCTGCGGCTGGAGCGCGATCGCGTCGGTCGGCTGGCCGATGCCCGGCGTCGGGCCGTAGAATTCGGGGATCTTGACCTTGGGGGCCGCAGCGGCGGCGGGCGTCGCGCTCGCGGCGGGGGCCGCGGCGGCGGGTGCCGTGCTCGCGGTCACCATCGGCGCGGCGGTGCCGGCACCCGGTGCGGTGGCGATCGCAGTCGGCGAGGCGCTGGTGATCGGCTGCTGCGCGCCGGCGGTACCGATCCCCGCCCCGGCCGCGGCCAGGACGAGCAGCGCGGCTGCGACGGACATGCCCTTGGATTTGCTCATTACGCCCCTCTTGCCGCGATCGGCTGTGGCCGCCTTATAGCAGCCAAGCGCCAACCCTCAAGCGGCTCCACGCCGCAAATGCAAGGCCCGTCGCGGCAGGTCCGCGCCGCAGACCATTGATGCCACCCGGCGACGCTCCTATCAGACCGCCGACGCGCGACGCGCCGCAGGACGGGCACAGATGACCGACGAGGACGTTCTCGACGAATTCCGGGCGGCGGACGCGTTGCTCGAAGGGCATTTCATCCTGTCCTCGGGGCTGCGCAGCGCCGCCTATCTGCAGTGCGCGCGCGTGCTGATGGACCCGCGCCGCGCCGCGCGGCTGTGCGCCGAACTCGCCGCGCGGCTGACCCCCGCGGTCCATGCCGGCGTCTCGGCGGTGGTCTCGCCCGCGATGGGCGGGGTGATCGCGGGCTACGAGATGGCACGCGCACTGGGCGTTCCGACGATGTTTGTCGAGCGGCCGAGCGGCACCTTCGAGCTGCGCCGCGGCTTCGCGCTGACACCGGGGCAGAAGGTGCTGATGATGGAGGACGTCGTCACCACCGGGCTGTCGTCGCGCGAGGCGATCGCCGCGATCGAGGCGGCGGGCGGGCGTGTCATCGCCGGCGCCTGCCTGGTCGATCGCTCGAACGGCGCCGCCGATATCGGCGTGCCGCTGACCGCGCTGGTCCGGCTCGACGTGCCCGCCTACCCGCCCGACGCGCTCCCCCCCGAACTGGCGGCGATCCCCGCGATCAAGCCCGGCAGCCGCGCGTCCGCCGCGTGAGACGGGGCGCCGCGCTCCTCGCCACGATCGCGGTCGCCGCGGCGCCGCCCGCGCCGGTGCCGCGACTCGACGCGGTGCTCGCCGACGCGCATTTCGACGGCGCGGTGGTGGCGGGCGACGCCCCCCGCCCCGCGATCGTGCGCGGCAAGGCCGGCGTGGCGTGGCGCTGGGCGTCGGTCACCAAGCAGCTCACCGCGCTGATCGTCATGCAGGAGGTCGCCGCGGGCCGGCTCGACCTCGATGCGCCGGTGACGCGCTACTGGCCCGACTGGCCGCAGGTGTTCGCCGACCAGATCACGCTGCGCCAGCTGCTCCAGCACACCAGCGGGCTCGCCGATCCCAACGAGGACGGCCCCGACGATCCCGATGGACTGCCGCGCTTCTACCGGCCCGCGCCCGGCCATGGCGGCATCGCGGACGAGGCGGGGCAGTATTGCGCCCGGCATCCGCGTGCCAGGCCGGGCGGCGATTTCCACTACGACAATTGCGACTTCATCGTGCTCGGCGCGATCCTCGAGCGCGTCACCGGCAAACCCTATGCGACGCTGGTCGAGGAGCGCATCGCGCGCCCGCTGGGGCTCCGCATCGGGCTGTTCGCGCCGCATGTCCGCGCGCCCGCGACCGTGCCCGGCGTCGACAAGGCGGGCCGGCCCGAGCTGATCGGCGATCTCGGCAGCTATGGCTCGGCGGGCGCCGCCTACGGCACGCCGCTCGCGCTCTACGCCTTCGATCGTGCGCTGCTCACGCATCGGCTGCTCGCGGCGGATGCGACCGCGACGATGTGGGCGGGCGATCCCCGGCTCGGCTATGCCGCGCTCGGCCAATGGTCCTACGACGCACCGCTCGCGGGCTGCGCGGCGCCCGTCCATATCGTCGAGCGGCGCGGGCAGATCGGCGGGGTCCAGGCGCGCAACTTCCTGCTGCCCGCGAGCGGCCGGGCGCTGGTGATGTTCACGCCCCGCGAGGCGGTCGATTTCGGCGAGGTCTGGCAGGGCAAGGGCCTGTCCTATGATGCGCTGTCCGCGGTGGGATGCGCAGCATGACCCTCCGGCTGGGCGTCAACATCGATCACGTCGCGACGGTGCGCAACGCGCGCGGCGCCGGCTATCCCGATCCGGTGCGCGCCGGGCTGATGGCAGCGGCGGCGGGCGCCGACGGCATCACCGCGCACCTGCGCGAGGATCGCCGCCACATCACCGACGACGATATCGCGTGCCTCGCCGCCGCCCTGCCCGTGCCGCTCAACTTCGAGATGGCGGCGACCGCCGAGATGCTGGCGATCGCGCTGCGCCACCGCCCGCACGCCGCCTGCATAGTGCCCGAAAAGCGCGAGGAGCGCACCACCGAGGGCGGGCTCGACGCCGCCGGACAGATCGCGATGCTGACGCCGCTGGTCGCGGCGCTGGGCGAGGCCGGGATCCGCGTGTCGCTGTTCGTCGAGCCCGACCCGCGCCAGATCGAGGCCGCGCTGCGGCTCGGCGCGCCGGTGATCGAGCTCCACACCGGCCGCTATGCCGAGCTCGACGGCGCGGCACGGACCGTCGAACTCCGCCGCCTGACCGACGCCGCGGCGCTGGCGGCGAAGAACGGCATCGAGGTCCATGCCGGACACGGCCTGACCACCGCCAACGTGATGCCGATCGCCGCGATCCCGCAGGTGCGCGAACTCAATATCGGGCATTTCCTGATCGGCGAGGCGATCTTCGTCGGGCTCGACGAGGCGATCCGCCAGATGCGCGCCGCGATGGACGCGGCACGATGAACCCCCTCCCCCCATCGGGGGAATGGGAGCGGCTCGCCGGCGCATTCGGTGGGCGGGTGACGGCACGAGCCTCGACATGTGCCGCCGCCCGTGCCGTCACCTGCCCGGCCCCTCCCTCCCCACCGCGGGGACAGGGATTATGATCCTCGGCATCGGTTCCGATCTCTGCAATATCGAGCGCATCCAGGGCTCGCTCGATCGCTTCGGCGAGCGCTTCGTCACCCGCGTCTTCACCGAGCGCGAGCGCGCCAAGGCCGAGCGCCGCACGCTGACCCGCGCCGCCACCTATGCCAAGCGCTTCGCCGCCAAGGAGGCGTTTGCCAAGGCGGTCGGCACCGGCTTCCGGCAGGGCGTGTTCATGCGCGACATCGGCGTCGTCAACCTGCCCTCGGGTGCGCCGACGCTCGCGCTGACCGGCGGTGCCAAGGCGAGGCTTGACGCGCTGGTGCCGGACGGCCACGGCGCGACCGTGCATTTGACCATGACCGACGACCATCCCTGGGCGCAGGCGCTGGTCGTCATCGAAGCCCGGCCGCTCGCCGGCGACGAAGGATGAAGCGTTGAACGATCCGCAGGTCGAGCCGACCTCCCCCGCCGCGCAGCCCGCACGCAAGCAGGGCACCGACTGGTGGGCCGAGATCAAGGGGCTGTTCTGGCTGGTGCTCGCGGTGCTCGGCTTCCACAGCCTGATCGCCAAGCCCTTCTACATCCCCAGCGAATCGATGATGCCGACGCTCATCAAGGGCGATCGGCTGGTGGTCAGCAAATATCCCTATGGCTGGAGCTACGTCTCGCCGAGCTTCCACGTCCTGCCGTTCATCCATGGCCGCCTGCTCGGCCACATGCCCGAGCGCGGCGACGTCGTGATCCTCACGCCGCCCGGCGAGAGCAGCGACTATATCAAGCGCGTCATCGGCCTGCCCGGCGACACGATCGAGGTGCGCGAGGGCGCGGTGTTCCTCAACGGTCAGCCGATCCGCCGCACCGCAGAGCCGCCGGCGATGATCCCGGTCGACGCCAACGTGCCCTGCGACCACGGCTACGAGGCGCAGTTCCGCGTGACCGAGCGTGACGGCCGGACCTATTGCGCGCTGCCGCGCTTCCGCGAGACGCTGCCCTCGGGCCGGACCTACGAGACGATCGACATGGGCTACATCCCCGGCTCGGGCGACGATTACGGCCCCGTCACCGTGCCTGCGGGCCGCGTCTTCGTGATGGGCGACAATCGCGACGAGAGCGCGGACAGCCGCTACCCGATCGAGGAGATGGGTCTGGGCGGCCCGGTGCCGTGGGAGAATCTCGGCGGGCGCGCCGAATTCATCACCTTCTCGCTCGACGGCACCAGTGAATGGTACAACCCGATCAGCTGGATCACCGCGCTGCGGGGTGGGCGTGCCGGAACCAGTCTGCACCCTCGGCGCGTTACCCCTCCTCCCGGCCCCTGAGGGTCATGCCCGAGGAGCATCGATGAGCGACGCCGACCACGCACCGAACGACGTCGTCACCCCGGGTCCGGTCGAACTGGCCGATCCCGGGATGCGTCGGGAGCTGACCCGCGCGATCATCTGGGTCTCGCTGATCCTCGGTATCGTGCTGGTCTACGTGCTCGCCCAGCCGCTGTTCCTGATCGTCGGCGGGCTCGTCTTCGCATCAATGCTGGATGGCGGCGCGCGGCTGCTCGGCCGCATCGTGCCGATCCCGCGCGGCTGGCGCATCGCGCTCGTCGCGCTGCTCGTGCTGGTCTTCCTGGTGAGTGTGATCTCCTATGCGGGGCTGACGCTGGTCAGCGAGTTCCAGGCGCTCAAAACCCTGGTCATCAGCCAGATCACCCGGGTGCAGGGCTGGGCCAGTTCGATGGGCGTGCTGCCGCAGGGCGGCGTAGATCTCAACGCGGTCGGCAAGCAGGTGATGGGGTCGATCGGCACGCTGACCAGCGCGGTAGGCAGCGCGCTCGGCGCGGTCTCGAGCGTCGCGATGATCGTCGTGCTCGGGCTGTTCTTCGCCGCCGAGCCGCGCATCTACGAGCGCGGGCTCGGCTGGCTGATCCCGCACGACAAGCGCGAGACCTTCTTCAGGACGAGCAGCGACATGGCGCGGACGCTGCGCCGGCTGATGGCGGGGCGGCTGGTCGGCATGGCGGCGGAGGGCGTGTTCGTCTCGATCGCGCTCTGGGCGGTCGGCGTGCCGTTCGCGCTGCTGCTTGGCATCATCACCGGCATCCTCGCCTTCCTGCCCAACATCGGCGCGATCGTCTCGGGGCTGCTGATCGTGCTGGTCGGCTTCTCGCAGGGGACGCACATCGGCGCGCTCGCCGCCGCGGTCTATGTCGCGGTGCAGATGCTCGACGGCTATCTGATCGTGCCGATGGTGGCGCGTCGCTCGGTCGATCTGCCGCCGGCGCTGGTGCTCGGGATGCAGCTGCTGCTCGGCGCGCTGTTCGGGCTGCTCGGGCTGATGTTCGCCGATCCGCTCGTCGCGATGGCCAAGGTCGCGCTCGAGCGCAAGAGCGGGATCGCGCCCGAGCCGGGTGACTGAGGCCGCCGGGCCGCATCGACGAGGCGCCTCCGCCGGGTGATGGCGGGCGGGCCCTACCGCCCGTCCACCGGGACGCCGGGCTCGTTCTTCGACGTGCGGATCGTCAGCGATGTCTTGACGCTGGCGACATGCGGCGCGGTGGTGAGGTGCGAGGTCAGGAACGACTGGAAGCTCTGCAGGTCGTGCGCGACGATCTTGAGGATGAAATCGATCTCGCCGTTGAGCATGTGGCATTCGCGCACCTCGGGCAGCGTCGCGACATGCGCCTCGAAGCTGCGCAGATCCTCCTCCGCCTGGCTGCGCAGGCTGACCAGCGCGAACACCATGATCGCATAGCCGAGCGATCCGGGATCGAGCGTGGCATGATAGCCGCGGATCACGCCCGCCTCCTCAAGCGCGCGCACCCGGCGCAGGCAGGGCGGCGCGGTCAGCCCGGCGCGGCGCGCGAGCTCGACATTGGTGACGCGGCCATGATCCTGGAGCTCGGACAGGATCGTGCGGTCTATCGGGTCGAGCAGCAGCGGCGCACTAGGCACGGGAAAACCTTTCGTGGAGACGCTGAATCCTATAATAAAATTGCCGGCCGTTGCAATTGTCCCACTATGTGACTCCGCCGCAAAAGCTTTGCGGTGCGCTCGCCCTCACGAACCGATACGCAAGGAATGAAGCGTAGACGGGCCGTGCCCGGCTGGGTGAGCGGAGACGAGAGTGCGGTTCGACGATATGCTCGCCACGGTGCTGGCGCGGGAGCCGGAGCGGCTCTCCGCGCGGATCGCGCTGTGGCGTCAGCTGCTCGATCTGCTCGCCCAGCATCGCGGCAGCGACGATCGCGCAGTGGCACGCGCCGCCTTCGATCG
>CAZZZX010000141.1:0-7136 GCA_964658585.1 uncultured Novosphingobium sp. | reverse complement strand
CTGATCGTCGCCAACGAATTCTTCGACGCGCTGCCGATCCGCCAGCTGGTCCGCACCGCGGACGGCTGGCGCGAGCGGATGGTCGCACTGGTCGACGGCCGCCTCGCTCCGGTGGCCGGCACGCAGCGCTTCGATGCGATCGTTCCCGCGGCGCTGGCGGCGGCACCCGAGGGCGGCGTGATCGAGACCGCGCCCGCCGCGGTCGCGATCATGGACACGCTCGCGACGCGCATCGCGGCGCAGGGCGGCGCGCTGCTCGCGATCGATTATGGCTATGCGGGCCCGGCGATCGGCGACACGCTGCAGGCGGTCGCGGCGCACCGCCATGCCGATCCGTTCGCGCGACCGGGCGAGCAGGATCTCACCGCGCATGTCGACTTCGCCGCGCTGGCGCAGGCCGCGACTCGGTGCGGGGCGACGGTCCACGGCCCCGCCGGCCAGGGCGCATGGCTGACCGCGCTCGGCATCGATTCGCGCACCGCGACTCTTGCCGCGGGCGCGCCGGCGCGCGAGAGCGAGATCGCCGCGGCGCGCGCGCGGCTGGTCGAGGAGGCGCAGATGGGGACGCTGTTCAAAGTGCTGGCCGCGGCCGCGCCCGGCTGGCCGGCACCGGCGGGCTTCGCATGATCGCCTATCGCATCGCCGAGCCCCGCGACGGCGCCGCGCTCGGCGCGATGGCGGCGCGCTGCTTCATGGAGACGTTCGGTCATCTCTATGCCGAGGCGGATGCCGCGACCTTCCTCGCCGCCACCTTCGGCCCGGGCGGGCTGCCCGCGCAGATTGCGGACCCGGCCTACACGATCCGTCTCGCGCTGGAGGACGAGACGATCGTCGGATTCTGCAAGCTCGGCGCCTGCACCCTGCCCGCGCCGGCGCCCCGCGACGCGCTGGAACTCAAGCAGCTCTACGTACTCGCCGACTGGCAGGGCGCCAGCGTCGCCGCCGCGCTGATGGACTGGACGATCGACGAGGCGCGCGCGCGGGGTGCACGCCATGTCGCGCTGAGCGTCTATGTCGACAATGCCCGCGCGCGGCGTTTCTACGCGCGGCGCGGCTTCGTCGAGATCGGCAAGGCGCCGTTCGCGGTCGGCACCCAGATCGACGACGATCGCATCTATTGCCTGACGCTGTGATCGCGCCGATCCGCAGCGCCGCGCTGGCGGGCGTGCCGCACGGCTTTCTCGGCCGGGAGGGCGGCGTGTCGAGCGGGATCTATGCGGGCCTCAACGTCGGGCTCGGCTCGGGCGACGATCCGGCGGCGGTCGGCGAGAACCGCGCACGCGCGGTCGCCGCGGTCCGGCCCGGCGCGACCCTGGTCACGGTGCATCAGGTCCACAGCGCGATCGCGGTCGTCGCCGAGCCGGGCGACGATGCCGACCGCCCCCATGCCGACGCGCTGGTCACCGATCGCCGCGACCTGCTGATCGGCGTGCTCGCCGCCGATTGCGTGCCGGTGCTGTTCGCGGACGTGGCGGCCGGGGTGGTCGGCGCCGCGCACGCGGGGTGGAAGGGCGCGCTCGGCGGGGTGATCGCCGCGACCGTGGATGCGATGGCGACGCTCGGCGCCGGGCGCGACCGCATCGTCGCCGCGATCGGCCCCTGCATCGGCCGGCGCAGCTACGAGGTGAGCGACGCCTTCCTCGCCCCGTTCCTCGCCGAGAACCTGGCGTTCGACCGCTTCTTCGCGGACGGCACCCGCGCCGGGCACCGGATGTTCGATATCGAGGGCTTCGTCGCCGCCCGCCTCGCCGCCGCAGGCGTCGGCCGGGTCGATGCGCTCGGCCTCGACACCTATGCCGACGAGGCGCGCTTCTTCAGCTACCGCCGCGCCACGCACCGCGGCGAACCGGATTACGGCCGCCAGATCGCGCTGATCGGCACGGGCGGGTGACGCATCCACGATCGTTTGCGGCCATCCCCTTCGTTCCGCGTATCTCACCCGAGCCGTTCGCTCCGGGCGGAGGGTCGAGCGTAGCCGGGGCCCGTCGTCGAGACGTCGCCCGGGCGGGTTCCCGACCCGCGCCATCACCGCGTCTCGATATCCCCCGGCGCGGTCAGTTGCGCCACGATCAGGCCGTTGCCGTCGATATCCTCGAGCATGGTGAAGCGCCCCCAGGGCTGCTCGTCGATCGGCGAGACCGCGGCGCCGGCGGCGGCCAGCCGGGCATGTTCGGCGTCGATGTCGGGGACATGGATCATCAGCCCCTGCAGCCCACCGGGCGCCATCCCGTCGAACCAGGTGACCAGCGCCACCGTCGGTCCGCCGGTCCTGGGCTGGAGCTGCACCCAGCGCATGGTCGGCCCCATCGGCTCCTCGCGGACTAGGTCGAACGCCATCACCTCGGTATAGAAGGCCTTTGCGGCGGACTGGTCGCGCACGGGTATCGAGACGACTGCGATCGACATCGGCTTGTCCCTCAATCTGGTCTAGGGCGTTCGGCATAGCGCAAATGCGCCCCCGTTCCGAGAGGACAAGACGATGCCCGACATGCCCACCGAGACCGAAGCCGATCTCACCGGAACCACCCCGCGCCGCCGCCCCAAGCCGGCGGTGCTGACCGTCGGCGATCGCCGCCTGTCGCCCTCGACGCTGATGATGGGTCATGCCTTCGATCCGATGCTATCCGAAGGATCGCTCAAGCCCCCGATCTTCCTGACCTCGACCTTCGTGTTCGAGAACGCCGCCGCCGGGAAGCGCCACTTCGAGGGCGTCACCGGCAAACGCCCCGGCGGCGCCGAGGGGCTGGTCTATTCGCGATTCAACGGCCCCAACCAGGAGATCCTCGAGGATCGGCTGGGCATCTGGGACGATGCCGAGGACGCGCTGGTCTTCTCGTCGGGCATGTCGGCGATCGCGACGATGATGCTCGCGCTGGTCAAGCCCGGCGACGTCATCGTCCATTCGGCGCCGCTCTATGCCGCGACCGAGACGCTGATCGGGCGGATCTTCGGCCGCTTCGGTGTGACCTTCCTCGATTTTGCCGCCGGCGCCACCGAAGACGAGATCGCCGAGGTCGTCACTCGCGCCAAGGCGCAGGGGCCGGTCTCGCTGATCTATCTGGAAAGCCCCGCCAACCCGACCAACGCGCTGGTCGATGTCGAGGCGGTGTCGCGCGTCCGCGACCGGCTGCTCGCCGATCCGCAGACGCCGATCGCGATCGACAACACCTTCCTCGGTCCGCTGTGGCAGCAGCCGCTTCGCCATGGCGCCGATCTCATCATCTACAGCCTGACCAAATATGCGGGTGGCCACAGCGATCTGGTCGCGGGCGGGATCACCGGCTCGAAGGTGGGGATCAACCCGATCCGGATGATGCGCAACACGATCGGCACGATCACCGATCCGCATTCGGCGTGGATGCTGCTGCGCAGCCTCGAGACGCTGGAACTACGGATGAGCCGCGCGGGCGAGAATGCGGTCAAGGTCTGCGAATTCTTCCGCGATCATCCCAAGATCGAGAGCGTGGGCTATCTCGGCTTCCTCGAGGCCGGAACCCGACAGGAGGATATCTACCGGCGCCACTGCACGGGCGCGGGATCGACCTTCTCGCTCTACCTCAACGGCGGCGAGCGCGAGAGCTTCGCGTTCCTCGACACGCTCAAGATCGCCAAGCTCGCGGTCAGCCTGGGCGGCACCGAGACGCTCGCCTCGTGCCCGGCGGCGATGACGCACCTGTCGGTGCCCGACCAGCGCAAGCAGGAGCTCGGCATCACCGACAATCTGGTGCGCATCTCGGTCGGCGTCGAGGATGCGGGCGATCTGATCGCCGACTTCGAGCAGGCGCTGGATAGGGTGTGAGCGGAATTCAGGCAGGCTTTGCCGGGGTCGCCACTCCTGTTGCCGGTGCGGGCGCGGCGGGGGGCGGCGGCGCTGCGCCGTCGATCGGCTGAGGCGCACCCTCTTGCGCGACCGGGATGGATTTGAGCAATGCCTGCGCGTCGCGGCGAAGGGCGCTGCTATGGGGTGCAAAGGCGACGGGCCGCAGGAGATTCGCCGCTTCGGCGTAGCGCTTCCCGCTGATCCGCTCGCGTGCGAGCATGACCCGGACGGCCTCGTTCTGCGGCGCGAGTTGCTGGGCGCGGCTTAGGCCCTCGACCGCGATCTCCGGAGCGGCAAGGCCGTGCGCGACGAAACTCTGGTAATAGGCGATCAGCGGCATCGGATCTTCGGGTGCCGCGCGATTGGCGGCCACGACATCCTTGCGCGCCTCGAGCAGATGTTGGCGATCATTGGCCGGCGGCTGCGCGAGTGCAAGGTCGGCGAGGACGAGCCACGCCCGATCCTGTCCAGGCGCCAGCCGGAGAGCCTCCCGGGCGGACGTGGCGGCGAGGTCGGGTTCGTCCGCCAGCGCTTCGCATTCGGCGGCGAATTCCTGCAGGGCTCCGTCGTCCGGCGACTTACGCACGAGCCCGCGCACCTGCGACGCGAGTTTCTTGGCGCGATGAAGGAAGAGATCGTGCTCCATGACGTCGGCCTTCGAAACGGCGAACGCCGCCTTTTCCTCCTGCAGTGCGCGAAGGTCCGGCGTCATGTCCGCCATGGCGGTCTCGCCTGGCGTCGCGGGACGGACGCTCACCGTCTCGCCGACCGGGGTCGCCAGTTCGACATAGGAAAGCTGATGCGTGGCGAAATAGGCCTTGAGCTCGCCGTCCATGCCATCGATCGACGTATGAAAGGCCGTCTGGAACGCGTCCGGTTCGGTCTGTCCGCCACTTCGCGCCTTTAGATAGGCCTCTATCTGACCGCCGCGCTGTTTCGAAAGGGTTAGATAATGGACCATCAGCCATGCGCGAGCGTAAAGTTGATCGGTCTGGAGGCCGGTCAGTGAATGTTCACCGGGCACGATCAGGCTGGCCAGCGGCGTGGTCCAGTGGTCCATCAGCGTGTGGATCCGCAGCAGCTCGGGTTTGCCGACGGTCGCATCGGTGCCAGATACGTCGGCGGTCGAGTAGAATTCGGCGAAGCCTTCGACGAACCAGGGCGAGTACAGGGTCGGAAAATTCGCCAGCATGAAATGATGCGCATACTCATGGAACAGGATGATCTGCGGCAGCTCGTCGGTGTGATAACCATGGACCTTGTCGGGAACGACGATGAATGGCCCAGCGGCCGGCGCCGAGTAATAGCCGAGGATGTTCCAGCCTGCGCCGATCGCACCCTGATCATGCACGACATAGATCGTAAGTGGCACGATATCGTCGGTGTCGCGCGTGCCGGTCAAGCGATGGAGCACGGCATGATAGCGCTCCAGCCCCTCCGCCCGCGCCCGCAGATCGCCCTCCTTCTCCGTCGCGAAGATCCGGAAATGCGGAGATGTCGCAACCAGCATCGGCGGCGCCGCACTGGCGGAACCGACGATCAGAAGCGCGAACAGCGCTGCAAGCCACCGCATCACCTGCTGTCTCCCCGCGCTTAGGAAGCGTATCCAGGTGTCGCAGTCAATCGCGCCGACGGGGGGCGGTCGCGGGAAACGGGCGCGATCAATCCCTGACCGAAGCCGAGCTCACCGCCGCGGCGCCTGGCCCCATCGCGGTGCAGTAATAGCGGCCGCGCGACACCGCGGGATCCCAGCGGTTGGTGCCGTCTGTGCATTGCGTGTCCCGCGCGACGCGCACGCGCGCGCCGGCGCGGATGCGGACGACGTGCGCGCCGGCCACCGTGCCGGTCGCGGCATCCGCCATATGCTCGGCGCTGGTGCGGGTGGCGTCGTGCAGCCCGCTCGCCTCGTCGCGGACCGCGCCGCTGGTCGCGCCCACCAGAGGCGCCGGCCCCGCGCCCACGCTGCCGGCAGACGCAGGGTCGACGCCGCCCGCGCCGGTGTGGCCGGGCACCTGCGCGCTCACCGCCATCGCCGCCCCTACCGCCACCGCGACCAGCGCGAACCACCGCATCCCGTCTCTCCTTTTCGCCCGGCGCGAACGCGCGGCCGCGCATCGCGGTTGCGCGCGGTCAATGCGACCAGTCGACCACCGGCCAGCCGCGGCGCGTGGCGAGTGCGCGCATCTTGCGCGACGGATTGGCGGCGAACGGCGCATCCGCCCAGGCCATCACCGGCGCGTCCGACTGATGATCCGAATAGAAGCGGATGTCCGCATCGGCGCGCGCGATCCCCTGTGCCGCGAGCCACGCCTCGACCGCGCGCAGCTTGGCGGGACCGTAGCAGTTCTCGCCGTCGATCGTCGCGGTGACCCGCGCGTCGATGCCGATGATCGAATTGGTCGCGATCACGTCGTCGAAGCCCAGCCGCGCGGCGATCGCCTCGACATACAGCCGGTACGAGGCGGTGGCGAGGACGAGCCGGCGACCGGCGGCGCGATCGGCCTCGATCTGGCGACGTGCCCCGGGCAGCGTGTTGAACTGCCACGTCCGCTCCGCGAAGCTCGCGACGAGCGGCGCCAGCTCGGCCTGCGGGACGCGCCCGCCGAGCAGCAGCCGCAGGTTGATCTCCTTGAGCCGCGCGCGGGTGATGAGCCTGAGCGCATAGGCGAGCATGACGAACGGCACGAGCGGCGCGAACACCAGCCGCCACGGTGCGCGCGCGAGCGCGACGTGCAGCAGGAACGGCGTATAGGTGCCGGTGCGCGTCACCGTGCGGTCCATGTCGTAGATGGCGAGGCCGATGGTCATCAGCCGCGCCCCTCGAGCACCGCTTCGGCGAGCGTCAGGTCGGCAGGCTTGTCGACATCGACCGCGGCGAGCGGATCGGCGAGCGCGACGGCGCGCACCTCCGCGCCGAGCAGCCGTCCGGCACGCCGCACCGCTGCGTCGAGCGTGATCGTGCGCGTGAGGAAGCGGAGCAGCAGTGCCGGGCCGAACCGGGCGACCAGCCGCCAGCCCTTCTTGCGATCCTGCTCGACCGCGCTCCAGGCGGCGAGCACCGCGAGCGCCTTGCGATCGCCCAGATAGAAGAGGTTGGCGCCGGTCCAGTCGCCGCCGCGAAAGCGCAGCCAGGTGCGCCTGGTCGTCGGGAAACGCGCCTCGACCACCGCGCGCTCGACCACGCCGACCGCGACGTCGGCATCCGCCGGCACCGCGGCGAGGAAGGCGGCGACGGTCGCGGGCGTCAGCAGCGCATGATCGGCGGTGGTGACGAACAGCGGCAGCGCCGCCTCGCCGCGCTCGATCGCGGCGACGA
>CAZZZX010000140.1:0-7154 GCA_964658585.1 uncultured Novosphingobium sp. | reverse complement strand
GTCGGGTCGAGAGCTACAAGGGCTTCGTCTTCGCGACCATGGATCCCGAGGCGCCCCCGCTCGAAGAGTTCCTGGGCGAGGTCGGTCGCATGGGAATGGACATGGTCGCGGCGCGCGGCGAAATCGTCGTTATAGAAGGCGTTCAAAAGGTTACCTGTGGAACAAATTGGAAGCTGGCGGTCGATAACGCTTTTGACTGGTACCACGCGCCCCTGACGCACGCTTCGGCGTTTATGGCTGGGTATGCTCGCGGGAAGGTCTTGCAAGCTGGCCAGAAGGTTCCGCTCGCAGATATGTCGCGGCACAGGGTAGTCCTGGGTGAATATGGTCACGCTATAAGCGGTGGCCGCATTGATGACGTAATGCTGCAGACTGACGCTGAGAATATGGCTGCTGGACGCTCGATGATGGACATCGCGTGGCGAAACGCGCCAGAAGTTCGCGAGCAACTCGGGCCAGTAGGTATTCACACGAGGGGGCACCCCAATATCTTTCCCAACCTATGGATAGTCGGGGGTGGTACCCAGCTGAGTCTTCGCCTACCCAAAGGACCCGGAAAAACCGAAACTTGGTGGTTTACGATCGCAGAAACTGCTCTCACGGCGGAAGAACGCCGCGCTCGTGTTATCATGGCAGGTCACACGCACGGACCTGCGGGTTTCCTTGAACAGGATGATGGTGAAAACTGGGATCAAAGCACTCGTGGCACTCGTGGTGTGGTCGCTCGTCGGCATCCGCTGCACTTTGCCATGGGTCTTGGCCATGGAAAAATCGAAAAGATCGAAGGGGGTCCCGCGTTCATTGATACTAACGTCAATGAACATGCGCAGCTTTGGGCTTGGCGGTCGTGGGCCGATTGGATGGAGGCCGCAGATTGGGAGTCCCTGAAGCGCGATCGCGCTCAGCCTCCCGTTGAGGCAATATAGAGATGATGGAGAGCCTGATGGATACTCTGGAAATTCGTGGTAATGTCGAAGAGTCGATGTTGATTGATCGGATGATACTGTCGAAGATTGCGCTACAATATGAGATTGAGCAATACTATTACGCAGAGGCAGCGTTGCTCGATGACCGCCGCTTTGACGAGTGGCTGGCATTGTTTGCGCCCGATGCGCACTACTGGATGCCGATCCGGCGGACGATGACGAATAATGAGCTGGAGAAAGAATTCACTGCGCCTGGAGCAATGGCATTCTTTGATGACGACCGAATGATGCTCGCGGCGCGGGTGAAGAAACTCGATACGGGCTATAGCTGGTCGGAAGACCCGCCGTCCCGCACGCGCCACCTCGTCACCAACGTCCGGATCGTTCGAGAAGAAGGAGATGAGCTTGGTGTCCATACCAATTTCCATCTGTATCGCACTCGTCTAAATTCGGAGGAAGATCACTGGATTGGCTCGCGCAAGGACGTGCTTCGGCGGACGACCGACGGGCTGAAAATAGCCTCGCGCCACATCTTCCTGGAACAAACCGTTCTACTTTCCCGAAACCTCAGCAGCTTTTTCTAAGTTAGGGTCAACCCAATATGACTGATCAACTCGCAGTGGCTGGCATTAGCGCCTCAGAGGTCCAGAGCGTCTTGAACTCAGGGGAGGTGCAAATTGTTGACATACGCCCTTCGTTCGATTTCGCTGGCGGCCGTATTCCTGGCTCAGTGAGCCTTCCGAACCGGTCGTTGGCTACGCGAGGCGATCAGCTAGACAAAAACCGAAAGATCGTTTTCGTTTCTGAGGACGGCGGGCAGAGTGCATCTATGGCGCAAATGGCACACTCCTTGGGCTTCGTCGATGTAGCAAATCTTGAGGGTGGGTTCGATGCTTGGCTCGATGCCGGGTATCCGGTCCACACGATCGACGATGGAAGTTAAGTCGAAAGACAGTACTGATCGAAATCTATCTTATTTTGACGTAGGACAGGGGATACTTCAGGCGGGCGTCTTTTCGGACGTCGATCTATTCAGGCATGAACTTGAGAGCGTATTTATGCACTCATGGTTATTTGTCGCGCCGGAGGAATGGCTGAGCGGCGCAGGTGCTTTCGTCACCTCGCGTATGGGAGCAGAAAACGTAATTCTGTGGCGCGGCGCCGATGGTCGGCTGAATATTTTCGGTAATGTATGCGTCGCGGGCTTGAAGCCGCTCACGTCCGCGGTACGCGGACACGCTGACTTTCTCCGATGCACCTGCCACGGCTGGAAGTACGACAGCCGCGGCACGTTGCTGGATTTCGTCGACGAAAAGCTCGAACCTTTGGCGCAAATTTGTTGCTATAAGGGCTTGATTTTTGCCAACCGAGATCGCGCCGCGGGTTCGCTATTGGAGACGTTTGGAGAGTTTGCCTGGTATCTTGATCTGTTGCTAGCTAGCAGCGACGGTGGCATCCAGATATATGGCGAGGACGCTTTTCGTTGGACCGTCGCTGCAAACTGGAAGGTTGCCGCTGAAGCATATTGCGGTGTCATGCCGCCTCCAATTAATGCTGATCCTCCCGAAGGGCAGGAGCTCGATATTCCCGGTGTAGGAAGCTGCTCCGACGGATTTCAGGTCTCCACCCCCGCGGGTGTCATGGCCGTTCTCACCCCTCAGCCCGGTAGCACTCGCCGATCAACTTCGGGTGCATTCGGGCAGCCGCGTGATGGGTTCGTTCCAGTAGTCGGAACAGTGTTCCCAAATTTATCCTTTGATTGGCGAACGCCTAGCATCCACATTTGGCACCCGATTGGACCAATGGAAACTGAGATTCACAGTTTCTGTGTCGTTGCTCGAAATGCTCCCGATGACAAAAAAGAAGAAGCTAGACGAGCTTTCCAATTCCGGTACGGACCTGCCGGTTTGGAGAGCCGAAATCAGATGGTAACGTGGAGCTCCGTAACTTCTCGTAGCGCCTCTAGAACCGCATTAACCTTGAACCTCCAGATGGGCCTTGGCCGTGAACGCAGTGCTAATATCCCAGGCGCCATCGGCAGTTTCACCGGAGAATCCAATTCCAGGGCGTTCTTTAGCTGGTGGCAGCACCAACTGCTGCTGCGAGCGCAGGCCGAGCCCCAATCACGATGGCTCAAACTCCTGCCCGAACGTTAAGCTTCCTCAATCCGACATTGCGGTTAGCGCCAACCATTGGTATGCCCATCAAAAGGCTTAGGTGAGGTGGGCATGCAAGGCGGTCAGGATCACGATGTTGTTGTTGTAGGAGCGGGTATTGGCGGGCTTACGCTTGCCCTCGCATTGCACGCGCGCGGCATAAAGGCACGGGTCTATGAAGCCGCCGCCGAGCTTAAGGCATTAGGCGTCGGGTTAAACCTCTTGCCTCATGCTGTGCGCCACTTGTCGGATCTTGGGCTTGAGAACAAGCTAGCAAGCGCCGGTATTGTAACCCGTGAGTATCTCTTTTACACGCGAGCGGGTCAACTCGTATATTCCGAACCCCGCGGAACAGATGCGGGTTACGGTTGGCCACAGATTTCGATTCATCGTGGCGATTTGCACGGAATTCTCCTCGCAGCGGTCATCGAGCGGCTTGGGACCGAAGCAATATATTTAGGGCACAGATGTATAGGCGTCGACCAGAGCGATGATAGCGCCCAAGCCATGTTCGCAGAACGACCTTCGGCGGCAGGTGACGTTTTGGTCGCGTGCGATGGCATCCATTCGGTCGCACGCGCCCAAATGCATCCGGACGGCTCTAAATTGCGCTATGAAGGCACTACCCAATATCGCGGCGTCACTAAGCACCAACCATTTCACGGTGGTGCTAGTATGGCGTATCTCGGTACGAATGAACACGGCAAACTCGTACTATATCCGATACGTGACAAAGTAGACACGAACGGCAGCCAGTTATTGAACTGGGTTATAGAAGTGCAAAGAACGGAGCAGCCGCAGCAGCGCGATTGGACCAAACGTGCCCATGTCGACGACTTCATTGCTGGGTTTGAGAAATGTCAGTTTGACTGGATGGATATCCCAGGATTGCTGCGCGGCGCTGAAGAAGTCTATGAGTACCCGATGGTCGACCAGGACCCTCTTTCGTTTTGGACGGCGGGGCGCATTACATTACTTGGCGATGCCGCTCATCCCATGATGCCACGTGGTTCAAACGGAGCAGCGCAATCTATTATTGATGCGACCACACTAGCGGAGCTGTTAGCATCAGCTAAAGATCCAAGAGACGCCTTGAAACAATATCAGGATAAAAGGCTTGCAGCTACTTCAGGTGTAGTGATGGCGAACAGGGGCATGTCACCCGACGCCATCCTTAACGTGATAGAACAAAGGACGGGCGGCGCCCCGTTTGATAAAATTGAAGATGTTATTTCGCGTGAGGAACTTGTCGAGTGGCAAGACCGCTACAAGGAGGTGGCGGGATTCGCGTCACGCGATCTTCAGCGTCCGTAAATAAGCTTATCACATTTGAGGATACCAACTTGAAAATCTGTCGTTATGGCGCCGGGCGAATTGGAGAGATTGTCGATGATCGAGTCATAGACATCACGGACGTCGTCGAACACTTTGCCGGGCCGATCCCGCAGGGGTTCGATCCGCTATTAAACGCATTGCCGGCGCTAATCAGGATTGATCCGCTGGAAAGGCGAGCCGGTCGGCAGCACCCCCGAGAAGAAGTTGTCTTACGTGCGCCGGTGCTGCGACCTGGGAAAATTATTGCGGCGCCGGTCAACTACCGTAATCATATAGCAGAGGCAGAAGCCGATCCTGGGGTCCGCTATGGCCACACGATCACGGATATCGAAAAGGCAGGGCTTTTTTTGAAAGCCTCATCAGCACTTGCCGGGCCTAGCGAGACGCTCGGGATTCGCTTTCCGGATCGGAGAACCGACTATGAGATCGAACTTGTAGCCGTGATCGGCACAGGCGGCACGAACATTCCCGAAGACACCGCGCTAAGTCACGTCGCCGGATACACGGTCGGGCTCGATATCACGCTTCGAGGGCCAGAGGATCGGAGCTTCCGGAAATCTATAGACGGTTATGCAATCGTTGGGCCATGGTTGACCACCAGTGACGAGGTGTCGGATCCTGACCAGCTAGATCTAACTCTTGAACACAATGGTTTGGTGAAGCAGCAAGCTAACACCGCGCAGATGGTATTCAGTGTTGCGCGGCTCATCAGCTTTGCCAGCACGTTCTACTCACTAGAGCCGGGAGACATATTGTTCACCGGAACTCCGGAGGGCGTCGGTCCTATTGCTGCCGGCGATACGCTACGGGCAGCGATTGATGGGCTTGGCGAAATGACCGTCGAGGTTGTTAATGCGTAGGCGAATCGGGTCTGCACAAATCTCGGCCCCGGCAATCTGTGTGTACACGAATGATTGACATTGATCGGATCGTCGTCGAGAACCCGCCCGTATTGTGTTCGGACAATGTAGCGAGGGATCCCAGTGCTGGAAGCGGCTTATTCGAGGGGCGGGCACCTCATCCGACGTACCTACCAGATCTCGCAAGCTCTGTTCCTGGACGAGACATCGGAACTCGGTCTAACATCGGTGCAATATTCTGCGCTCAATGCGATCTGCGAATTGCCCGACCTAGATCAGGTTACGTTGAGCAGGCTTATCGCTTTCGATAAAACTACCTTGGTGAAAGTCCTTGACCGACTTGTTTCGAAAGGACTGATAACTCGAGACAGGTCGTCTACGGATCGGCGCTGCCTAGTATTGAATGCGACGCCTCAGGGCAGGGAGGTTATTCGTAAGATATTCCCAATGCTTGAGCGTGCTCAGGACCGTCTCTTGGCACCTCTCACGGCAGATGAACAAGTTGTCTTCTTATCGCTTCTATCGAAAATTGTACATGTGAATAATGTTTATAGTAGAGTCCCTCTTGATCAAGAACTCTATGACGGTGTCAAGCAGCACATGGAGGATAGGAAAGCTGCTGAGTGGGAGCCTTAGAGCGCGATGACGTTTGTCTGACTCATCGGAGGATTCCCAATCTGGTCGAGATGTGATTCAGCCTGCTGGCTGGATTGGAGGCCGGCAGGGATGGTGAAACCTTTGTCGATGGACCTGCGCGAGCGGGTAGTGGCCGGGGTGTTGAAGGAGGGGATGTCGGCGCGGGGAGCGGCGGCCCGGTTCGGTGTGTCGGAGAGCAGCGCGATCAAGTGGGTGCGGCGGCATCGCGAGACGGGCAGCGTGGCGCCGTCGAGGATGGGCGGCTACAAGCCGCGATTGCTGACGGGCGAGTTGCGCGATTGGCTGATGGAGCGTGCCCGTTGCGACTTTACGCTGCGGGGAATGGTTGCTGAGCTGGGCGAGCGCGGGGTCAAGGTCGACTATGTGCAGGTCTGGCGGTTCGTCCATGCCGAGGGACTGAGCTTCAAAAAAAAGCGAGCTGCCCGCCGAACAGCTCCGCCCCGCGATCGCGCTGCGGCGGGCGCAGTGGAAGAAGTATCACTGTTGATTTGCGCTGAGAGCTGACGCGGGGAGGCCAAAGTTTCCGCTGAGAAGTGACCCATGTTCTGACCTTTTCCCTGGCTGTCGGGTCGGGGGATCGAGGGGTGATCGACATGGCGTTACTGAGCGTGATCCGGCGCTGGCATTTCCGCGAGGGGATGGCGATCCGGGAGATTGAGAGACGCACGGGTTTGTCGCGCAACACGATCCGCAAATATCTGCGGGCGGACACGGTGGAGCCGAAGTTCAAGGTTCCCAGGCGGCCGAGCAAGCTGGATCCGTTCGCGGAGAAGCTGTCGGGATGGCTGCGGATCGAGACAGGCAAGTCGCGCAAACAGAAGCGCACGGCCAAGCAGATGCACGCCGATCTGGTCGCGCTGGGGTATGACGGTTCCTACGGGCGCGTCGCCGTCTTCGTGCGAGCCTGGAAGGCCGATCGCCAGCGCGATTTCCAGACCAGCGGCCGCGGGACGTTCGTCCCCCTGGCCTTTGCACCGGGCGAGGCCTTTCAGTTCGACTGGAGTGAGGACTGGGCGTTGATCGGCGGCGAGCGGGTCAAGTTGCAGGTGGCGCACACCAAGCTCTCGCACAGCCGAGCGTTCATCGTGCGAGCCTATCCACTCCAGACGCACGAGATGCTGTTCGACGCCCTGACCCATGCGTTTCGGGTACTGGGCGGGGTGCCGCGGCGCGGGATCTTCGACAACATGAAGACCGCGGTCGATCGCATCGGATCGGGC
>CAZZZX010000139.1:0-7161 GCA_964658585.1 uncultured Novosphingobium sp. | reverse complement strand
CGAAGCCCTGCCCGGCGAAGCGCGCCAGCACATCCGCGACGCTCTCGTCGCCGAGCGCGGCGTAGATGCCGATCAGGTTGCGCGCCTCGGGCCGCTCGACGAGCAGCGCGGGATCGTCGGGCAGCGGTTCGGCATCGGTCCTGGCCTTGCGGCACTTGGCGGCAATCGTGTCGGCATCGTCGGTGAGGTTGATGCGGCTCATGTCGGACGGGTCGGACTTGGACATCTTGGCCGAACCGTCGCGCAGGCTCATGATCCGCGCCGCGGCGGGCGGGATCATCGGCGCGGGCAGGGTGAACAGATCGACCGCGAAATCGGTGTTGAACTTGGTCGCGATGTCGCGCGCAAGCTCGAGATGCTGCTTCTGGTCCTCGCCGACCGGCACATGGGTGGCGCCGTAGACCAGCACGTCGGCGGCCTGGAGCACCGGATAGGCGAACAGCCCGATCGAGGCGCCCTCGCGGTCCTTGCCCGATTTCTCCTTGAACTGGGTCATGCGGTTGAGCCAGCCGATCCGCGCGGTGCAGTTGAGCAGCCAGGCGAGTTCGGCATGGGCGGGGACCGCGGCCTGGTTGAACAGCGTGGCGCGCGCCGGATCGACACCCGCCGCGATCAGCGCCGCCGCCATCGCGCGGACATTGGCGCGCAGTGCGGCGGGATCGTTGTGGACGGTGATCGCGTGGAGATCGGCAAGGAAGAAGAAGCAGTCCCCGCCGCTCGCGCTCACCTCGTCCTGCATCCGCACCCAGTTGCGGATCGCCCCAAGATAATTGCCGAGATGCAGGTTTCCGGTGGGCTGGATACCCGAGACGACGCGCATGTTCATGGGACGCGGCTCTCGGCGAGCGCGCGCGCGACGTCAAGCGGGGAGGGGCTGTCCTGCTTCGTAGTTGATGATGGCGGCAGGAACCAGCACAACGATATGATGAGCGCGCGAGACACATTTGAGGAGCTACTAGCGCGCAGGTTGATTCCCGAGTTTTGTTCTGATCCTTCCCGACGAATGGAGATTTCAGGCTTCGTGGCCGGATCAAATCGTGTACCAGACGAGACGGACGCTGAAGATTTCCTCAAGGCTTGGCATGCCGGACTTCTCTCCCATCAAGGTCGTGGACAGTATCTTGTTGGCGCGGGGAGAGTGCGCGAGCAATTCTTCTGGTCTGGTCAACGGCTGTCGAGCGGCGCACGTTCACGTTGTGGATGGAACCTATCATCACAGTAGGAGCGATCGGTCGCTTGCATTTGAAGTATGGCTGGCCGGTGGCGCGCCTCGCAGTGCAGTCACCGGATTGGGCGTACGACATAGTCGCGCTCGGGACCGATGGGAAGAGTACTACGATCGCGGGCGAGGTGAAGAAGACCCGGGCGGAAGTTGATGACCTGATCGACCTAATGGCGTATTTCGGTTCCGACCCGTGCACAGTTGAACCAACATCTGGAAAATACCGAAATGCCTTCAAGAAGGTAGTGTCGTTGCGCAAATCCCGTGCACCGCTGCTCTGGTTGATCGGACCAGCGCGGTACGAGCAGGTGATGACGGTAGAGTATCGCACGGACGACGTCTTGGACTTCGAGCTGGTAGAGGCTGATGCACTCGTTTTTGGTGAATACGGCTCTAATTGCGCTCGTCCGTGATTTATGCGCTCCGACGCGTAAACTGCGCCTTGAACTCGCTCCAGCGGAACGCGCCGAACAGGAAGGCGCAGCCGAAATAGCAGGCCGCGCCCGCGCCGATCAGCACCGCCAGACCGCCGACGCGCGGGACGAGGCCGCCGCCCACGAAAGGATCGACCAGCGGGCCGAGCACCGCCAGCAGCGCCGCCATCGCCACCGTGGCGGCGAGCAGGCGGAGCGCGCGGCGGCGGAGTTGCGCGTCGATCGCGAAATGGCCGCGGCGGATCAGCGTGCGGTAGAGCAGGGCGACGTTGATCCACGCGCAGGTCGCGCCCGAGATGGCGAGGCCGACATAGCCGAACCGCGTGCCGAACACGAAGGCGAGGTTGAGCGCGAGATTGCACGCCATCTCGATCAGCGCGATGCGGTTGGGTGTCTTCGTATCGGCGCGCGCGTAGAAGCCGGGCGTCAGCACCTTGACCAGGATGTAGGCGGGCAGACCGAACGAATAGGCGGTCAGGACCGCGGCGCAGGCGCGCGTGTCGGCGGGCGTGAAATGCCCGGTCTGCAGGAGGCCGCGGACGAGCGGGGTCGATGCGATCATCAGCGCCGCGGTGGCGGGCAGCGTGAGCAGCAGCGACAGCTCGATCGCGCGGTTCTGGGTCTCGATCGCCCTGCCTTCGTCGCCGCCGCCGATCGCGCGGGAGAGCGCGGGCAGGATCGCGGTGCCGACGCCGATGCCGACCAGACCGAGCGGCAACTGGTTGAGCCGATCGGCATAATAGAGGTAGGAGACCGATCCTTGCCCGAGAAACCCGGCGGCGAGCATCGTCGAGATCAGCACGTTGAACTGGATCGCGCCCGATCCGATCGCCACCGGCCAGATCATCGACAGCAGTGTCTTCACCTGCGGATCGAGCGTCGGGCGCTTGAGCCGGAGCCGCACGCCCGCCTGCCGCGCCGACCAGATCAGCCAGCCGAGCTGCGCCACCCCCGACACGGTGACCGCGATCGCCTGGGTGCGCGCGGTCTCGATGCCGGTGTGCCCGCGGAAGAAGACCAGCCCGCCGATCATGCAGATGTTGAGCAGGATCGGCGCCGCGGCGTTGACCCAGAAGCGGTTGAGCGAGTTCATGATGCCGCCCATCAGCGACACCAGCGAGATCAGCGCCAGATACGGGAAAGTGATCTGCGTGAGTTCGGTCGCCAGCGCGAACTTGGCCGGGCCGCCGCCGTCGCGGAAGCCGAAGGTGATGAGCCACACGATCGGCCGCGGGAACGCCATGATGAGCGTGGTGAACACCGCCAGGAACGGCAGCAGCACCGACAGCACGTCCTCGGCGAAGCGCTTGCCCGCGCCGAGCCCGTCGCGCCCCGCAGCGTCCTCGGCGGCGACGATGCGGTTGAACATCGGCACGAAGGCGGCGGAGAAGGCGCCCTCAGCGAACAGCGCGCGGAACAGGTTGGGCAGCCGCCACGCGACCAGGAACGCGTCCGACGCGAAGCCCGCGCCGACGAAATGCGCCATCAGCTGATCGCGCACGAAGCCGAGGATGCGGCTGACCAGCGTCAGCCCGCCGATCGTCGCGGTGTTGCGGATCAGGCTCATGCGATCGGCGAGCCCCCGCGGCCGGTGGTGGCTAGGCTTGGCCGGCGGGTTCGCCCATCGCCGCGCCCTGCTGGAGCTGCGAGAAATAGAGCCCGTTGAAGTCGATCGGATCGAGCATCAGCGGCGGGAAACCGCCGTCGCGGACCGCATCCGCGACGACGCGCCGCGCGAACGGGAAGAGCAGGCGCGGCGCCTCGCCGAGTAGGAAGGGCTGGAGCGCATCCTCGGGAATGTTCTGCACCGCGAACAGTCCGCCGTAGAGCAGCTCGAGCCGGAAGGCGACGCCCTCGTCCGCGTCCGCGGTGACGTCGATCTTGAGCGCGGTCTCGTACATCGCCTCGCCGACCTGGTTGGTACCGATGTTGAACTGCACGTCGATTCGCGGCTGGCTTGGCCAGGAATAGACCGCGGGCGCGCTCGGATTCTCGAACGAGAAATCCTTCACATACTGCGCCACCATGCCGATCTGCGGCGCGGTGTCCGCGCCGTTGGCGGGCGGCTGCACAAGGAAATCGGGGGTTTCGGCCATCTCGGCGATCCTCGCATACAGGCTGGACGCGGGCGGGGCGGGGCCGGCCGCGGGTTCGGTCAGCGCGCCTAGCAGGCGCCCCGCACCAGGGCAATGGCGCGGAACGGGCGCATCGCCCGCGCATTTGTAACCCTGCGCCGGCTCGACTATGTAGCCCATTCGACGCCATCGAGCGTGAGACCGGCCTGGCGTGCGGCCGGAGCGGAGGTATCGTTGCCCGAGATCATCATCCTGGCGTGCGTGGCGCTGTTCATCGGGCTCAGGCTCTATGCCGTGCTCGGCCGGCGCACGGGTCACGAGCAGCAGCCGCTCGCCAAGACCGAGCCGTTCCAGCGCAGCCCGCTCGTCGCGCGCACCGTCGCCGAGCCCAAGCCCGAGCGCAAGACCGGCGAGGTGGCGGCGGGCGCGGTGATGATCGATCCCGCCGCGGTCGACGGCGTGCGCGCGGTGGTGTCCGCCGATTCGCATTTCGACGTCGGCCAGTTCCTCGAAGGCGCGCGCGGCGCCTATCGCCAGACCCTCGAGGCGTTCTGGGCGGCGGACGAGGCCGCGCTCGAGACGCTCGTCGCCGACGACGTGCTGGCGAGCTTCCGCGATGCGATCGCGGCGCGGCGCGAGGCGGGCGAGACGCTCGCCAACCGGCTCGTCGGGATCGAGCGCGCGACGATCGACAGCGCGATCGTCGCGGGTCAGACGGCACTGGTGACCGTTCGCTTCGATGCCGACATCGCCGCGGTGACGCGTGATCGCGACGGCAATGTCGTCGCCGGCTCGCTCTCCGATGCGGTGCAGACCCACGATCTGTGGACGTTCAGCCGCAACGTGCGCGCGGGCGATCCCAATTGGCTCCTCGTCGAGACCGACGAAGCGGCATGACGGCGCCGCGCTGGGCGGCGGCGGTCGCCTTCGCCCTGTCGCTCGGCGCCTGTGTCGGGCCGCGCGAGACGCACGTCGCGACCAGCGCCACCCCGCCGCCGGTGCATCCGGCGCCCTCGTCCGCGGCTCAGCCCGAGGCGCGCTCGGCGATCGAGACCGGGGTGCGCGCGGGGCCGGCGGTCGCCGCGCTGCCGATCGATCCGCTGCGCGCGCGAGACGCGCTCGTCGGCTTCCGCCTGACCTGCGCGGCGCTGGTCCGGCGCAGCGACTCGAGCGGGCTCACCCGCGGCGCCGATTGGCAGCCCGCCTGCGCCGCCGCGCCGGGCTGGGCGGACGGCGACGCGGTCGCCTTCTTCCGGCGCTATTTCGAGGCGGTGCAGGTCGGCGAGGGGCATCTCTACGCGACCGGCTATTACGAACCCGAGATCCAGGGCGCCGTGACCCCGACGCTGGGTTACGACGTGCCGGTCTATGGCGTGCCCGACGATATCGTCGAGGCCGATCTCGGCCAGTTCGCGCCCGATCTGCAGGGTCGCATGATCAGGGGCAAGGTGCAGGGCAACAGGCTCGTGCCCTATCCCGATCGTGGCCAGATCATCGATCACGGGCTGCAGGGCCATGCCCCGATCATCGGCTATGCCGCGGATCCGATCGCCTTCTTCTTCCTCCAGGTGCAGGGCTCGGGGCGGCTGCGGCTGCCCGACGGCGGCGTGATGCGGATCGGCTATGCCGGGCAGAACGGTCGGCCCTACACGGGGATCGGCAAGTGGATGCTGGCGCAGGGAATGCTCCAGCCGGGCCAGGCATCGATGCAGGGCATCGTCGGCTGGCTGCGCGCGCATCCCGATCAGGCCGATGCGGTGATGCGGCAGAACCAGAGCTACGTGTTCTTCAAGCCGCTGACCGGCGCCGGGCCGCTCGGCGCGATGGGCGCGCCGGTGACCGGGCGGTTGGGGTGGTGTTGGTGATACTTTACGTGGAGTCGGGGCTGTGGGTGGCGCAGGATACCGGCGGTGCGATCAAGGGCGCCAACCGCGTCGATACCTTCTGGGGCGCGGGCGCGGAGGCCGAGCGGATCGCGGGCGGCATGTCGGCGCGCGGGCTCGCTTACCTGCTGCTGCCGCAGGGTACGCTCGCCAGGCTGGGCACGAGCGGTGGCGGCCGGTCCTGACGAGGACGGCGCCGCCGCCTGGCTGCGCGTCGCCGCGACCGTCCGGCCGCTCAAGGGAAAGCCCGCTCCCCCTCAAGCGAGAGCGTCAGGGGAAGGGACTGACGGTGGATTGGCGACCATCCGGTCATTCTCCTCGCCCGCCCCACCGCGACGCGGCGCGCCCCCTCCCTCTCCGCTGAAGGGGAGAGGGCAGGCGAACACGCTCGACGCGGCCTGGGACAAGCGCCTGCGCGACGGCGCCGCCGCGCCCGACGCGACGATCGACCTGCACGGCTTCACGCTCGCCGCCGCCCATCGCGAACTCGACGCCGGCCTCGCCCGTGCCGTCGCGCGTGGCGCGCGGGTCGTGCTGCTGGTCACCGGACGGCCGCCGCCCCCGGGGCGCAGCCGGCTCGACGATCCGCTGCGCGGCATCATCCGCGCCTCGGTCGGCGACTGGCTCGCGCATTCGGCCCATGCCGCGCGCATCGCCGCGATCCGCCCCGCGCATCCGCGCCATGGCGGGGCGGGCGCGCTGTATCTGGTGATGCGGCGGGTGCGGTGACGCAATCCTCCCCGGGCAATCCCGGGAAGGATTTTCTCACTCCAGAGCCCGCTCGATCACCAGCGCGTAGATGGCGGTCAGCCTGTGCAGATCGTCGACCGCGACCGCCTCGTCGAGCTTGTGCATCGTCGCGTTGGGCAGGCCGAACTCGACCGTCGGCGCGAGACGCGAGAGGAAGCGCGCGTCCGAGGTGCCCCCGGTGGTCGAATAGGCCGCCTCGACCCCGGTCACCGCACGGATCGCATCCGATACCAGTGTCGAGAGCGCGCCCGGCGCGGTCAGGAACGCCTCGCCCGAGATCATCGCCTCGACCGTCGCGTGCGGCGCCTCCTCGGTCGTCACGCGGCGGATCTCCGCCTCGAGCGCGGTGCCCTGCTGCATGTCGTTGAAGCGGATGTTGAGCCGCGCGGTCGCCGAGCCGGGGATGATGTTGGTGGCGCCGCTCGTCGCCGCGATGTCGGTGACTTCGAGATTGGAGGGCTGGAACCAGGCATTGCCGTCGTCGAGAGTCCAGCGCTGCAACCGGTCGAGGATGCGGACCAGCCGCGTCACCGGATTGTCCGCGAGATGCGGATAGGCGACATGGCCCTGCGTGCCGGGTACCGCGATCCAGGCGTTGATCGAGCCGCGCCGGCCGATCTTGATCGTGTCGCCCAGCCGGGCGTCCGAGGTCGGCTCGCCGACCAGCACCATGTCGGGGGCGAGCCCGCGTGTCGCCATCCGCGCGATGATCGCGCGCGTGCCGTGGATCGCGGGGCCTTCCTCGTCACCGGTGATGAGCAGCGACATGATGATGAACACCCACCGGGCCCAGCTCT
>CAZZZX010000138.1:0-7182 GCA_964658585.1 uncultured Novosphingobium sp. | reverse complement strand
CGGATCGCTGCCAGCTGGGCGGGGAAGTCTTTTTAAAAGCGGGGATGGCGTTGGCATCTTGGGTATGATGGCGCGGGCGGGAAGAGAGTTTGCGATAGCCAGATTCGCGAAGCTCGCGGCTCAGCGTCTGCTTGCTGATCGAGACCCCGAACTCGTCCCAGACCCATTGCGCCAAGTCGATCAGTCTCCACCGCACCACGCCATGAGATGCCGGGATCGGCCCGACCTCGACGATACGAAGCAGCGCGTGGCGCTGCTCTGCGCTGAGCAGCGGCAGAGCGCCCGGTACTTTGCCGTCGATCAGATCATCGGGGCCGCGCTCGTAGAAGCGCACCACCCAGTCTCGCACGATCTCGAGACCGACACCGCCAATGCGGGCAGCCTCGCTCCGGGCGCCGCCATCATAGATCGCCGCCAGAGCCAGAAGCCGACGGACCTGACGACCGTCCTTGCTCGCCCGCGCGATGCGCCGCAAACCATCCCCATCAAAGTCCGAACGCAGATCGATCGCCGCTGCCATCGCAAGCCTCCTCCAGCCTACGATGTTGAATCAGATCAAACCCGGTTTGGGAATCCCCGACGTGAGTCAGCCTCACGCGGATTTGGTATTAATCAGGCCGGTTAGATACCGGGGGGGGCGGTTGAGATTGACGACACATCTGACTATCGGTAGTCGGCCGCTGCACCGCCGGCGCCACCAGCTCGGCCGCGACCGCGACGAGCGGATTAGCGGTCAGCGCCGACGCCAGCGCGATGGTGTCCGAGCCTATGTTCGGCTCGATCGCGCGATAGGCCGCCTGCGCGACGTCCAGTGCGACGTCGCCGAGGATCTTGAGATCGCCCTTGAAGCCGTCGCGCTGCGCGGCGGCGACGAGCGCCTTGGTGATCGCGAACACCTTGTTCGGCCCGCTCATGCCGATGTCGACGGCAAGCTTCTTCGCAAGGTCGGTCGCCGCGGCGCCGTAGAGCTTCGCCAGCTCCTGCTGCACGGTGTGTGTCAGGTTTGTGGTGGACGCGGACGCGCCGGGGATGAAGCCGCAGTCGCGCGCCGCCTCGAGCGCGCCAAAGGCCATATCGCCCCGTCCGGTGGCATCGATTTGGAGGAAGGCCGGCCCGCACAGATCGAGATGGTCTCGACGCCACATGTCGGTCTCAACGATCCGCCATTTGCCAACGAGACGGCCGCCGCAACCAGGCCGGCGATGTAAGTGGCTGCGCTCGCGGCGTCACGGCAGACCGCTCACGCCGAGCGTATCGTCCACCGCCAGCGCGCCGAGACGCCAGCGATCCCCATCGGCGACCAAGGCGACACGCGCGCGAAGCGTGCTCGTCGCCAACAACGCCGATCCCGCGAGCGAAGCTCTCGAGTTGGTGACCGAGACCCGGTTCCAGGAGGCTGAGCGGAAGCCGGCGAGCCGGTGCGTCACGACGAACGCCGCGAATCGGGGCTCGGGGACGGCACGCCGGAAATCAGACGAGGATTGTTGCCAAGCGACGTCCGCACCGCGCGTCGCGATCGTCTGGAATACGGCGGTCGCCGCACGACGGGCGGGCGCCGTTGCCGCGAGCACTATCGCCGCGATCGCGGCGATCAACAGGATCACGACTGCGATAATCGCCATGACCATTTTGGGCGATGCCGAAGTCTCAAACTGTCGTCCGTCCACAACCATGAACCCTCTCTCCTGGAGCGTAATATCGCGTACCAAGCCCATTCCGCGCAACCCCAATCGGCGGCCGCGTTCTGTCGCGATTGGAACAGACGGCGATCCGGAGCGGTCGGCAGAGATTCGTTCGAGGGGTTGGTCAACCATCGGAGCATCGTTATGGGTCTGTGTGATTGGCTATACGGTAACACGACGCCTAACGCGTCCGGGGCTCGGCTGACGTCCGATGCACTGCTCCATGCGTTGCTCGCGCTCAATTGCGATGACTCTGCCTGGCGGGTAGTCGACATGCGTCCCGCGGTGCCGGGGGCGCTGGCGGGCGGGCTCGGCATCATGCAGAGCAGCCACGGAAAGGCTGCACCCCTCCGCCGGATCGCGCCCGGCAATCGAGTTATACTTACTCGCTCGCGTTGTGCTTGGGCGGGAAGGGTCGCCTCGGCGTTCATTACCATGGGCCCCGTCAGCGACACCAAGCCCCATCAGGTCGATTGTAGATCTACAAAGTCCGATATTGCCCAGCTTCCAGCCGTTGCGAAATCCACCAGACGTTGCCGGAAGGATCGCGTACGCCGCCCTGTCGATCGCCGTAGGGCTGGTTATTCACCTCGCCGAATAGCTCGCCGCCCGCGTCTAGCGCGCGCTGCATGGCGGCGTCGGCGTCCTCGACATAGATCTAGTAGGTCGCATGCGTGGGGCCCGACCAGCCGGCTGCGTCAGAGATCATGATCGTCGTATCCCCAAAAACGATCTGTGCGTTCGCCACGCCGCCGTCGGGCGCGCGGTGCAGGTTCTGCAGCTTGCCGCCAAGACCTTCCTGCAGGAATCGCAGGTAGTCGTCGGCATTGGCGGCGAAGATGTAAGTAAACACGGTTGTGAAGCCAGGTGTCTTGATCATGATCATTTCCTCTCACTGATCCTCCCAGGGATCATAGCTTCCGAAGCTCCAGACATTGCCCTCGGGGTCTCGCGCCGAGTAACTCCTTCACGGAGAACCAGGCCAAGGGGCGCCTGGAAAAGGCTGGCTATACCGGCGTTAGCAAGCTGTCCAAAGACAAGGACGGCGTCTGGGTGGGCACTGCGATGAAGGCCGGCGCCAAGGCCAATGTCGGCGTCGACTACAAGGGCGACGTCGTCGTCCGCTGATCCATCAGGAGCTGATATCATGACCCAGACCGTAACGCGTCTCTTCGACGACTATTCCGACGCCACTGCTGCCGTGCGCGACCTCGAAGCGCTCGGTGTTTCCCATTCCGACATCAGCATCGTCGGCAACAACGCCGATGGCGCGCATGGCGAACACAGCCATGACAGCGTGAACGACCATGGCGACGTCAGCCGTGGCACGTCGACCGGAGCTCTGCTTGGCGGTGCCGGCGGCCTGCTCGCCGGTCTTGGCCTGCTCGCCATTCCGGGCCTCGGTCCGATCGTCGCCGCGGGCTGGCTCGCGGCGACCGCGGCGGGTGCCGGGATCGGCGCGGTCGGTGGCGCTGTCACCGGCAGCATCGTCGGCGCGCTCAAGAACGCCGGCCACTCGGAGGAAGACGCGCACGTCTATGCCGAAGGCGTCCGTCGCGGTGGCACGCTGGTCAGCGCGCGTGTCGACGATGCCGACGTCGCCCGCGCCGATCCTCACCAGCTGCCAACAAGCAACACCTGCGGAAGTGGGTGAGCAATCAGTCCGGGATGCTCAAGGCATCGCAGTGATGCAGGCAAGTGGATCGACGAGGCTCCGACGAAGAGCCGGCGCCCAGAATGTAATGGCTCAATTGCTCGTAAGGCGGCAGGGCCCTGATGCGCTTCTCGATCTCATCTTGCGGCCCGAACGCGATGGCTCGGTCGCCGACGAGACCTAGCGATCCTCTGAGCCGCATCAGATAGACATACGAATTGACGACCATCGCTTGGTCTCCTCGACACCTGATCAAGGGCAAAGTGGGGACCGGCGCAACAGCGCTGCGCTTCGGGCGTCCCAATCCACTCCAGGATGAGAACCGAATCGATGGCCGATCAGCGGGGCTCACTCTCAAGTGTGCCGCCGAAAGCCATCGCTGGTGGCGCACTGGCCGCGATCATTGCCGCCGCCGTCATCGCGATCACGCCGGTGACCATGCCGGCCGAGGGGCTGCGGCTCGTGCCGTACCTCGCTCCGGCACTCGTCGCGACCGAGTGATGGGGTCACACCGGCACGGGGCGTGAAGCTCGGCCGCCCACGCACGCTCGCCAAGTGCGAGGCCGAGTATCGTGCCGATATGACCGCGCACATGACGGCCGCGGTGAAGGTGACGCCGACGCTCGTCGAGCGACCGAGCGCCTGTTAGGCGTGCCGACAAAGCCTGATCGCCGCTTCGATATATGCATTCGACACTGCGGCACCGTGTGAAGCGCGAGCGCCAACGGCCTGTCGAAGAGCCTCCACGCTCGCCCGATCTTTAAAGCGCGGCTGCAGATAGTCAGCGATCTCTTCCGGCGTTCGCACAGCAACCCAGTTCCCGACTCGTCTGAGTAGAAGCAAATGATGGCAGATACCAACGGAATAGCTAGCGCTCCTGCGCCCGTCGATCTCCCACTCGACATCACCAAGACGGCGCTTGGGCGTTCAGGCGCTCGGCCAGCTCCGGATCTGGGTCGCGCTTCTCGCCGGCGCCCTCGTCACCGCCGCCGCGAACAAGCTGCATCTCCCGCTGCTCACCGCGATCTGGGGCGAGCAGGGCAGTCAGGTCGTCGGCATTATCGTCGGCGCGCTCGCTGCAGCCGGCGTGTCGGGCTTGCAGTGGGCGCGCGTGCGCCTGGTCAACTCTCGCTGGTGGTAGGCGGGGATAGATCCTGGCGTGCCTGACGACCTCGTGCGCGTAGCTCCGCCAAAAGGCTAGGCGCCTCACGATAGAGCGTGCCTCTGCTTACCTTCAGGTGGCGAGCGGCTTCAGCGACATTTCCGCGGTAGCGGAGAAGCGCAAGTGCCATCACGTCGCGTCGAACCTGGTCCAAGGTCCGGCACTCACCCCTCCCATCGAAGAGCCCCAGGGTTCGCATACCCCATACTGCGTACGCGCTTGCCCGCCAGTCGACACTCGTTCCTATGACCGCCTGTCCCAAAAGGAGAACACTATGAGCATCGGTAGCAGCCTCAAGCACACTCTCGGCATCATCGAGGGCATCCTCATCCCCGGCGCGTCAGAGTCGACCACGAACCTTGACGCATACGATCCAGGCGGAGACCGCCAAGCTCTATGGCGCGGCGGCGGCAAGCCTCTGATGCGTCGAGGCAACACTCGGTAACAACTTAGTGGTAAGAGGAACAGCAGACCCGCAGTCGGGTTTGGCAGGACCGGATCACCAAGGGAAATACCTATGCGTCAGCTTGCTCTCGCTCTACTCGCCACCGTCTCTTTCGGCACCGTCGCATCGGCCCAAGATGTGACGCTGCGCGGTTTCCGCATTGAAGGCAATGCCGGCTACGACTGGTTCAAGACGCGCGGCTCACAGAACGGCAAGTTCGGCTTCGGTGGCGCCGCCGGCTTCGACGGCCAGATCGGCGACAAGATCGTGGTCGGACCAGAGTTCAATTATTGGCAGCCCAACCACCGCGACAATTTGGTCGGGTTCGTCAACGTGCAGGGCAACGACGCGCTTCGCCAGTCGCGCTACCAGATGGGTGCTGCGGTGCGCATCGGCTATCTGATTAGCCCCGACTTCCTGATCTTTGGTAAGGGTGGCTATGTCAGCGATGATGAGCGCCGCGTCGTTTTCAACCGCGCCGACGCCGTGATCATCGACGATCGTTTCCGTACCGACGGCTATCAGTATGGCGGCGGCGTCGAGTACACTCTGCACGACAAGTTCTCATTCGCACCGACCGGTCTTTACGTCTCGGCGCAGTATGTCCGCGATAAGTATCACGACCACTCGACCGACCAGCATGCGATGGGCGGCATCGGCATCCGCTTCCGGTAGGCTTTTGGGGGCCGTCCGCCCGGCTGATCGCCAGGCGGACGGGCTTCGTGGGCCAAGCAAGTGAGGAACTGAGGCGTAGGCACGCGCTCACTCGCCGGGCGGTATCCAGTCGACATTGTCCCAATTGACCAACCTGGGCGATCTCCGGCTGCCCGCCCTTGAGCGGCTTACCACCACCAGCAACGTCGCGCAGGTCCAGCGTCTACTCGGCAAACTCGGTGACGGGGATCAGGCAGCGGTTCTCGGCAGGCCGCCAACACGGCGGCAGAGCAAATTTGCGGACGTTGGTCATCGGCCACTTGGCCATGCCGCCGAGCACGTCCCACACCATTACGTCGGTACCGCGGCCACGTTCGTCTTCGCGCACAACCCACGCGCGCGCCTTCGGGTAGAGCTCGACCGGGTTGAACCGGTTGTCCATTGGGCGGGGAGTGGTCCAGTTCGAACCGAAAATCGTCTCGGGTTCGCCTTGGGAGCGGGCTCGGTTGCACATGGCGCGTCAGGCGCAGCGGCGGTACTTGTGCATGACACGGGACGACTTCGCAGGCGCGTCGGGCTCGTGGCCGTGCTTCGCAATGTAAGCCTTGCGCCATGCGCTCATTGGACCATGGGATGCCGTCACAGCGGCTTTCTCGGTCCTCGGCTTCGAACCGGTGACGACATGAGGTTTCGTCGGGGCAGCTTTGGCGGTCGGCTTAGGCGCGGCCTTGGCTGGGGCGGCGGCCGGTTGCTTCGGGGTGTGGGAGGCATCGTTCGGCGGCGGTGTTGGCTGCGCCACGGCAGCGGTGCCGATCGCGGCAGCGGCCGCGACGGTCAGGAACGATCGGATCATGCATCCCTCCATGCCGCGATTCGCGACGAAGAGATCCAAGCGATTGGCGAAAGGGCCGTCAATCAATTCCAGCCGCACATTCCGCCGGTTCGGAGTGCATAGTGCGCGGCTTTAGTCCGGCCTCCGTACCGCTCATCATCCGCGCCAACGCGCCAGGAAGTCGCGGGCCCAGCTCGTGCCGACACTATCGAGCCCGTTGACGAGCTGCTCGATCGGCAAACCGGCGTTCGCTAGCGCAGCTGCAACGTAGTCGACCTCACCCTCCCATATCGGCGCGTTACCCCACCCTGGATCGTCCAAGTGGTCGTCGCCGGTGACATGCGAGATCGAGGCTCGCACCGGGACCGCGCCTACTTCTTGACCGGGCCCGCCCCGGCGGTACCGCATTTCGCGAACTTGCCTTTGGAATCCTTGCAGCGAGCCGCCGGTGCCGGTGCGGCAGACGGGCACTTCGTGAACTTACCCCTGGCATCACGACAGGGGGCGGCATCTGCTACGGAGATCGTACCGGCGAACACTGTCAGCGCGGCGACGGCGAGCATCGTGCGGATCATGTGAGTCTCCCAGCCAAATGATTCGGCATCGTCGCGAACCTGCTACGGCGCGGGATCGAGAGCAACGGATGCTGCGACGGCCGCATGGTAAAGCGGCGACAGAAGTCCTCCACCAATCGGCGACCACGAGCCGGCACAGGCGTGCTCGCCGCGCCGGAACAGCACCGTTGGTGCGGCG
>CAZZZX010000137.1:0-7182 GCA_964658585.1 uncultured Novosphingobium sp. | reverse complement strand
GTGGCGACGGATGCCGCCACCGACGCGGGTGCCGGCGCCGGCATCGGAGCCGCGATCGGCGGCGCGGGCGGCTTGCTCGCCGGCCTCGGGCTGCTCGCCATTCCTGGCCTCGGGCCGGTCGTGGCAGCGGGCTGGCTCGCGGCGACTGCGGTCGGCGCGGTCGGTGGTGCTGCCATCGGGGGCGCCGCTGGCGGTCTTGTTGGCGCGCTTACGCACGCCGGCGTTCCCGAGGAGGACGCCCATGTTTACGCCGAGGGTGTCCGGCGTGGCGGCTCGCTCGTCACCGCCAAGGTCGACGAGCCGCTCGTGCCGACGGCCCGCGCGATCCTGGCCGACGACCGTACCGTCAATATCGCCACGCGCCGTGACGACTATCGGCTCGAGGGCTGGAACCGGTTCGACGACACGGCACCCGCCTACACGCCCGAGCAGATCGACGCCGAGCGCGGCCGCTACGATCGTCTCTAATCACACTCATCGAGGACATCATCATGTTGAAACTTCGTATCACTGGCCTTGTTGCCGCGGCGCTCCTGACAAGTCCGGTCCTCGCGCAGGCTCGCCCCGCCAAGGACAACAGCGCGGTGAAGACGATGCACACCGTCAACGACGGCGCTGCGCGAAATGGCGCCAACTCGTTCACCGAGGCGCAGGCGCGTGAGCATATCGCAAAGTCGGGTTATACGCAGGTGTCGCCGCTCAAGAAGGACACCAACGGCGTTTGGCGCGGTAAGGCAAGGAAGGACGGCCAGAGCGTCATGGTCGGGCTGGACTTCAAGGGAAATGTCGTCACCTCGCAGTGACGAACTAACGGCAGGTCGGGCACGGGCTGCTCCGGATCGTCCGGGGCAGCCTGACCCGGCTGTAATGCCTGGAGGCCTTGTTGACCGAGTGTGCGGGTCTACATCTGCTTAGTCCTTGTTGGCCGGTACGGCGGCGTCGGGGTGGAGGATACCGGCCGATCGAAGCTCATCCCAGAAAGCGGGCGGGATCTTCGCCCGGAGCGCAGCGTGGTCGGCGAGGATGTGGGTGGGGCTCGCGGTGCCGACGATGAGCGCGGACGCGACGTCGGGCGCGAGGCTGAACTGGAGCGCGGCGGCGACCAGATCGACGCCGTGACGGGCGGCAACACCGCGCAGCTTTGCCAGCCTTTCCCGCTTGTCGTCGGGGATCAGCGTGTTCTCCTCGCCATAATTGTATCTCGGCTCGCCGCCTAAAAACCCGGCGTTAAGCGCCGAGCCGACCACGAAGCTGACGCCCATCTCGCGCGCCTTCGGGAACACCTGATCAACGGCGTTGGCGTGATCTACGAGCGAGTATTGGCTGGCGAGCAGGTGTACGTCGCTGTCGGCCACCTCCAGGCAACGCAGGATCGGCTGCGGGCAGTTCACGCCCATGCCCCACGCGTCGATTACGCCCTCTTCGCGGAGCCGGGTTAGCGCGGGGAACGCGCCTTTCTCCGCGATTGCCCACAGCGTTTCCCAATCATCTGGCAGATACGTGTTGTCGGGTGACAGGTCATGGACGAACACGATGTCTAGCCGGTCCAGGCCGAGCCGCTGTAAGCTATCCTCGATCGAGCGCATCACGCCATCGGAGGTGTAGTCGAAATGGGGAGTGTTGGGCGAGGTGGTGAAGGGGAAGAACTTCTTCGCCTCGTTGTCGCGGCTGGCGCGAAGCAGCTTGCCGACTTTTGACGACAGGATAAACTCGCCACGAGGCTTCCGGGCCAAAAAACGTCCGAAGCGCCGCTCGGCGAGCCCCAGACCGTACCAGGGGGAAACGTCGAAATAGCGCACGCCAGCATCCCAGGCGGCGGCGAGTGTCGCCTCCGCCTGCTCGTCGGTCGCGAACTGGAACTCGCTGCCGATTGCCACGCCCCCTAGGCCGAAGTTGTGCGGAAGACGGTATCGGTGGGCAGACATGACAGACCTCGTCAACTTGAGCGCATAGAACCCTGCGGCCCTTCCATGTTTCCGCCTAGCCGTCGGTAGCGGGACGATCATCCAACCTATGCGCACGGGGGGCCGGCGGCAGGATTGTCCCGAGATTGCGGACTCAACGCTCAGATCACAAAATGACCCAGTGACCGGAGTCGAGGAGCCGGCACGCTGCCGCGAATGTCCGCTACTGGGTCGAGCCGAACGCAGCCAAGGTGTTAATCAGGCGCGTCCGATCATAGCGATAAGCGGGTCGCCCGCACGTCCATCGGCCAAGACCTCCAACGCGACCTCCGCGAAGCCTGAACGCTTCAGATAGAGCCGGACGAGTGCCGCGTGCCCGCTCGTATCGAGCGCCCGCCAGATCGCCACTGCCTTCGTCGGAAAGCAGCGGTTCGAGAAGCTGACCACGAACGGCGAGCCCGCGACCAGCACGCGGCGGACTTCGGCGAAGACCGCTACCGGGCGTTGCAGATATTGCGCGCCGACGCAGCACAAGGCCGCGTCGAAGGCGCCGTTGTTCAACGGCAGCGTCGGATTGCGGTTGATGTCCTGCACGAACCAGCGGTCCAGACGCTGGTTGGCGGCAAGCTCGTCGGCATTCATGCCGTGGCCAACGACCTCGGTGTAATCGCGATCCTCGGGCAGATGGCTGATCCAGCTCGACATCATGTCGAGGATACGGCCGCCGGCCGGGAGCGTGGCGCTGTAGAAGCCGGTCAGCGCGGCGATGGCGTCCGCATCGATGTGCGTGACCAGCCGCGGCGGCGCGTAGAAGGCGAGATCATCGCCCGCATCTTGCTTGTCGAACGCGCCGGGTGGCAGCTCAGGGAGGACGTCGTCGGTCACCGCGTCTGCTCCTGCTGCGCGAACCACTCGGCATAGATGGTGTTCGCGGCCATGTGGCGGTTGAGGTCGGGCGCGCCGTCCCGCCACCAGACCGGCCCGCGCTCGCCCAACGCAATCTTCGCCTGATCGATGTCTGCGCGTGCGGCGGCAAGTGCGTTACGGTCGTCCTGCCGTAGCGCCGCGCGCACCGCCCGCCGCGCCCGCACCAGCTGGTTGACGAGGCTTGCCCGCCGTGCCTCGGGCAAGGATGGGTCGGCGCAGCGCCAGAGCCGGCCTCGAACGACGAAGTAGCGTCCATCGGGCGTCGCCGGGTACGGATCGGCGCTCATGAGCGGCTGCCGTCGAGCAGCGCCGCGAGCGTCACCGGACGGAAGTCGCGCGCGTCGACCCCGACATCATGCTGGCGGGGCAGCGGCTTCAGCTTGCCGTGGCTGTGACCGTGCAGGTTGATCGAGCCGCGATGCTGCCCGTTCCAGCTGCGGAAGGGATAGTGGCAGAGGACGAGCGCCGCGCCATCGACCGTCAGTTCGGCATAGTCCTGCACGCTCGCCCAACCCGCCGCCGCGCCGGTCGCGGTCTCGTCATTGTTGCCGCGGACGAGATGCTTTCGGCCGTTCAGCCGAGCGAGCAGCGGCGCCACCTCGGCGTCCCGGCGTGCCACGTCGCCCAGATGCCAGACCTCGTCGTCCATCGTGACGACAGCGTTCCATCCTTCGACGAGTGCCGCGTCCATTTCGCCCACGTTGGCGAACGGCCGGCGATGGATGTTGATCGTACGATGGTCGCCAAAGTGAGTATCTGCGGTGAAGAACAGCGCCATGCCGGCGCTCAGAGCATCTCGAGCGGCACGCGCTCGCCAGGCCGCGGAAATGCTTCGTCGAGCGCGGCCAGATCCGTCTCGGAGAGGACGAGGTCCGCCGCCGCCCGGTTCTCCTCGACATGCCTGATGCTGCCGGCCTTCGGGATGCTGATCACCTCGTCTTGACGCATCGTCCAGGCGAGCGCGACCTGCGCCGGCGTGGCGTCGATCCGGCCCGCGATGTCGGTCAGGTTACGGTTGCCGATCAGGCGTCCCTGCTCGACCGGGCTGTAGGCCATCGCCGGAATGCCATGGGCGGACAGCCAAGGCAGCAAATCATGTTCCGGGCCGCGCCGCGTCAGATTGTAAAGGATCTGGTCGGTTACGCAGGCGCCCCCGCCTTCAGCCACGAGGGCTTCCATGTCGTCCATGCCGAGGTTGCTGACACCCCAGTGCCGGATCTTGCCTGCCACCTTCAGCGCCTCCATCGCTTCGGCCGTTTCGCCCAGCGGCACCGATCCGCGCCAGTGCAGGAGATAGAGGTCGATCCGGTCGGTGCCGAGCCGCTGCAAGCTCGCTTCGCACGCGGCGGCGAGCCGTTGGCGAGACGCGTTATGAGGGTAGGCCTTGCTGACCAGAAACAGCTCGTCGCGCCGGTCGCCCAGTGCTTCGCCGATCAGGCGCTCGGCCGCGCCATCGCCGTACATCTCGGCCGTATCGATCAGCCTCATTCCCAGATCCACTCCGGCCCGCAGCGCGGCGATCTCGCCGTCGCGACGCTCGTGACTCTCCCCCATCATCCACGTGCCCTGACCAAGTGCCGGCACCTGTTCACCATCCGGGAACGCCACGGTCTTCATATTTGAACCCCTCTATGACGAGCCGCTGCCGCACGCGGTCAACCGCTACACGTGAGCGGCGTCGACCAAGTCGGCTATAGGCACGGCGCTCGCGCACCAAGAAATAGCGCCCGTCGAGCGTGACCGGATGCTGGTCAACCGCCGGTCTGCTCGCAGCCGTCATCCTTGCAACCGCCCCCCATCTCACGTCCCGGCGAGGACACGACGCGCGAACACGCCTCCTGCTGACAACCCATCGGGTCCGACTGTGTGGCCGACCCCGGGAGAAACATGGGTTTCGACATCGAGCCCGACGCCCTTCATTTCCTGCTCCGCCTCAGCGAGCGAACCGAACGGAACGACGTCGTCGTCGGTGCCGTGGACGAGGAGGATCGGCGGTCGGCTGCGGATCTCCGCGGCGAGCCGTTCGGCGGCCACGAGCATCCCCGAATAGCCAATGACCCCTGCCACGGCAGTCTCTCGGCGCAGGCCGACGTGCAATGCCATCATCGTGCCCTGGCTGAACCCGATCAGGAGAAGACGATCGTCATCGAGGTCGAGCCTACCGAGTTCCTTCGTCAGGAATGCGTCGATCGCTGGCGCGGCGGCAATGGCACCCGCCGAACGCTCCTCCATCGAGAAGCTGCGGATCGGCCACCACTGATAGGCTTCAGCCATGTTCGGAATGCGCGAAGGCGCGTTGGGGGCGACGAATTCGGTTTCGGGCAGCAGCGGCTGAACCAGCGGCGCCAACGAGATCATATCGTCGCCGTTCGATCCGTAGCCGTGAAGCAGCACAACGACCGACCGGGCCTTGCCGCCGGACGCCGGCGAAAGCCTGGGGCCGTCGAGCGTTATCGACTTTGCAGTCACTTCGCGCGATAGCGCTTAAAGTCGTCACTGCCGCCGATCCGATTGCCACCGATGAAGATCTGGGGCGTCGCGTCAACACCTTGCTCCTCCTCGAAGGCGTCGACCTCTTCGCGCGGGTGCAAGATGTGCTCGTCGAGCGTGCAGCCGCTCTTCTTGAGTATCTGCTTGGCGCGCAGGCCGAAGGGGCAGGTGTCCTCGGGGAGGACGAGGTGGTAGAGCCCGGCGGTCTTGTCATAGGACATCATAACCCTCCTTGCTGGTCAGTTCGCTGCGGAGTCACTGTGCGAGCGGCGACCGATCGAATTCACGAAGGATGGAGGAGACGTCCGCAAACACGGCAATCGCCCCCGCCTCTTTCAACTGCCTCTCGTCGAATGGCCCAGAGGTTACGCCCACTGTTGCGATACCGGAGCGCACAGCCGCTTCCACATCATAGATCGTATCGCCCACCACGAGCGCGTTTGACGGATCCACGCCGACCTTTTCGAGCGCGGCATCGAAGATGTCGGGCTCTGGCTTCGACGTCTCGACATCGTCGATGCTCGCCGTGGCCGCAATGAGCGACTCCACGCCCAGCAGCTCGAGATAATGCTCGAGTTCCTCCCGCTTGGCTGACGACGCCAGCACGACCTTACGCCCACTCGCATGGACGCACTTGATCAGTTCGGACGCGCCTTCAAACGCGCGGACATTGTCGAGATACATGTCTTTGAAGTGATCTCCGTGTCGCTCGGAGATCCGTTTCCGGACGCCGCCGTCGACGTCCGGCAGAAGCTCGGGAACGAGCAAGTCGCCGCCCTTGCCGATCTGGGCACGAATGTCGTCAAGTTCCTGCGGATGTCCTTCCTCAAGGAAAGCAAACGCCCAGGCATTCACATGCTGCTCGTTGCTGTCGACCAGCGTGCCGTCGATGTCGAAGAGAACCGCTTCGGTCGTCATCCTGGTCCAATCATGTGGTTAGCCGCGAAAGTCACTACTGTGCTGCGACATCCTCGCCGCCGTGCTCCTCAAGCATCGCTCTGCCGCGGCCGCCCATAGGTTAGCGCCCACTCGGTCTCACCTCTACAGATTCTTGCCGCTGGCCTTGTCCGGATACTGGTCGGGCGTCGTAGTGCCGACGTTCGGACGGTCTTCGACCTTCTCCTGGTTCTGCCCGCCCGGTGTGCCGGCGTCCGGTTTGTCATCATCGGGAGGGGAGTCGCTTATCTTGTCCACAATTCTCTCCTATCAATCCACATATCACTCTCCTACAGGTGCAGTTAGACGGCTGGACGATGAGGCTCACCCCTTCTCGCCCGATCCCGGCTCGGCCATGCCTTTGTGCAGCGATGCGGTCACGCCGTGCGGGAGGATGTGCGCCGCCGCGGCTTGGATCTTGTTTTTCCAGCCCGAGACGATGTCGCCGCCGCCGTTCATCATCTGCGTCCAACCATCCTTGGCGACCTTGGCGGGATCGTCCTTCTTGGCCTGTCCGACGCTGGTATCACCCATCTGCGCACGATCGAAGAACTCGGTGTCAGTAGCGCCCGGCATCAGGTTGGTGATGGTGACGTCGTGGTGACCCTCATTCTCCAGCTCGGCGCGGATCGCATCGGCGAAGCTGTCGACGAAGGCCTTCGTGCCATTGTAGACCGCCTGGTACGTCCCGGGCATGAAGCCTGCGATCGAGCCGGTGAGCATCACCTTGCCCTCGCCCCGCGCCACCATCTGCTTGAGCACCTTCTGGACAAGATAGACAGTGCCGACGATGTTGGTGTCGATCACGTGCCGCCAGTCGGAAGGCGACTGGTCGAGGAAACCGTGGCCGAGGCCGTGGCCGGCGTTGGCGCAGAGCACGTCGACTTGTCTGCCATAGGTCGCCGCAAGGAGCTCGTCGACGCCG
>CAZZZX010000136.1:0-7194 GCA_964658585.1 uncultured Novosphingobium sp. | reverse complement strand
AGCCTGCCGCTGATCGTCTCGAACCTCGTCAACATCGTGTCGGCCGACTTCTTCAACATAGGCTTCGACCGCTACGCGGTGGTCATGATGCCGGTCGATCTCGCTTCGATCGCGGCCACGCTCGCCATGCTCATGCTCTATTTCCGGCGCGACATCCCCGCTGCCTATGATGTCGGCCAGCTCGATCGTCCCGAGGCGGCGATCAAGGATCGTGCGACCTTCCGCGCCGGCTGGGTGGTGCTCGTGATGCTGCTGGCGGGTTTCTTCCTGCTGGAGCCGCTGGGTGTACCGGTCAGCGCCGTCGCCGCTGTCGGCGCGATCCTGCTACTGGTGATCGCCGCGCGCGGTCATGTCATCAGCACCGGCAAGGTGCTGAAGGGCGCGCCATGGCAGGTCGTGATCTTCTCGCTCGGCATGTACCTGGTCGTCTACGGGCTACGGAATGCCGGGCTGACCGGGCAGATCTCGATCCTGCTCGATCGCTTTGCACAGGGCGGCATCTGGGGAGCCGCGATCGGGACCGGCGTGCTGACCGCAGTGCTCTCGTCGGTCATGAACAACATGCCGACGGTGCTCGTCGGCGCACTATCGATCGACGGCAGCCATGCGACCGGGGTCATCAAGGAAGCGATGATCTACGCCAACGTGATCGGCTGCGATCTAGGCCCCAAGATCACTCCGATCGGCTCGCTGGCGACGTTGCTGTGGCTGCACGTGCTCGGCACCAAGGGCATCAAAATCCAGTGGGGCTATTACTTCAAGGTCGGTGTGGTGATGACCTTTCCGGTCTTGTTTATAACCTTGGCCGCGCTCGCAATCCGGCTGAGCATCTGATGCGAAGTTTCTGTCGGTGGTGAGAGGAAGCTCAAATCTGGGGGGCGTGGCCCCCGGTCAGTCCGATATAGCCGGACACCCCCATATAAAGGGCAATTACCAGCATCAGGCCACCTGAGGCATATGGCGCGCGGCTGGCAAAGCTGTCGAACCCCGACCAGCGCTTCTTGATGTGGGTGACGCTGAGAGAAGCGAGCACGCCGGCCGAGACCATCGTCACCGCGAGGCCTACGCTAAAGAAGGCGACGAGGACGATGCCCAGGGTCAACTGTTTCAGCTGAAGGCACAGCAGCAATACCGTAATCGCGGCGGGGCAGGGGATCAGGCCGCCAGTCAGGCCAAACAGCAGGATCTGGCTGTTGGTAACGCTTTTGCCGTCGAAGCGGCGACTGATGTCATTGGCGTGGGCGCGCTGGTGAGCGTCCATCGCCTCGTCGGCATGGCCGACCTCGGAGGCGGCGCCATGATCGTGACCATGACCGTGCTCATGCTCACTAAAGTTCACCTCGTAATCATGGATGTGACCGCCGTGCCCGAGACTGAGGCGTGCCAGGAACTCGTGCGGCTCCGGAACCTCATCGACGCTCTCGATGTGATCACCCCGGTCGACGAAGGTGAATGCCTGGCGAGCTTTGCCCGGGCGTTCGGTGACCACGGTCACATTGCCTGCGTCCCAGGCGTGGCCACGCTCCGTCCGCAACCGCCAGCGCGGCGGGACACCATCTTCGAACACTTCGAGCGTCACGACGCCGTGGCCGGTATCGATGCGGCGCGTCTCGTTGCTATGGTGAGGATGGTCGCCATCGTCGTGCCCATGGCTATGATCATGACCGTGATCGACCGTCTGTTCACGCCGGGTACGCCAGATCATCCAACTGCCGACGCCAAGAACGATAACTGCCGACGCAAGCTGGAGATATGGCTCGCTCGTTTCAGCGTTGAGGTTTCGGCCCAGATACTGGCCGCCAAGCGCGATCAGCCAAACTACCGCCGAATGGGAGATCGCGGCCGACACGCCGAGAAGAACCGCCTGCCAGACCGTCCCGCGGATCGCGATGATGAATGCCGCCATCATCGTTTTTGAATGGCCGGGCTCCAGGCCGTGCAAGGCGCCTAGCAGGATCGCGGTCGGAATGAACAGCCACGCATTGCCGTGGGTGAGGAGATCGGGAAGCGACTGCATTTGGCAGCTCCTCAGAGATATTTGGTGAGCTGCTTGAATTCGTGGAGCGCCTGCTCCGAGGTCATGCCGCCTCCGCCCACGGCGTCGGCGATGCAGTGCTCCATGTGATCGTGGATCAATGCTCGTTTCACCGTGCGAATGGTGCTTTCGACAGCTTGCAGCTGCTGCGCGAGGTCGAGACACGATCGCCCGTCGATCAGCATTTCGGTGATTGACGCGAGATGCCCCGCCGCCTGCTTCAAGCCGCGCCGGACTTCGGGATCGGATGCATGTGACATGGATATGCCCTACCCCCTAGGGGGGAGGGGGTCAAACACATCGATCCTGCTTAAGCGCAGGATCGCTCCATCGTCTTCCAGACTTTATTTCCGTTGACGAAGCTTCAGACGAGACGCACGCTTGCACAGCAATGAAGCGACCTATTGCCCTCCTGCTCCTTCTGGGAGCCATGATCGGCTTGTTCGGTCAGGAGATGGCGTTCGCCTCGAGCGTCCGGATCACGAAGACTTCGACGCACAGGGCGATGATGCCGGGTTGCACCATGCCGATGGCGGAGCAGAAGCAGGACAAGCCGTGCAAAGGCCTGACCCTCGAGTGTATCGCTGCCATGGGCTGTTCCATTCCACTTGCACATGCGGATGAGCCGGCGGTCATCGAGCCCGTTTCGATCGTTCGCATAGCTCCCGTCGCAACGGCGACGAAGAGGCTCACGGGCTTGCGCGTTCTTCCCGAACCAGAGCCACCTCACAGCCTGATCTGATCTCGCACGCAACACGTGCGGGCTGTTGTTCCGCTTGGCAACGCGCTGAGCGGACCGACGCTGGCAAGCGTCGCCTGCCGATGATGGCTGTCCCATCGGTTCCGCCTGCCAAGGGCTGACAGCCGGCGTTCCGGATGGGCTGCATCATTGCCTATCCGGACTTTTCCATCCTGATCATCGCTCGGAGTGCGTCATGCGCCGATCCCTACTCCTGCTCTGCGCGCTCGTGCCCGCGGCAACCACAGCTGCGCCGCTGACCTTCGACGCGGCGCTTCAGCGCGCGCGCGCCGATGCCCCGTCACTCAAGGCAAAGGCGCTTGGTGGAGACGCAGCGCGATCCTCGCGCGGTTCTGCCGGTGCCCTTCCAGACCCAACGCTGGCAGTTGGCGTCGACAGCTTTCCGGTCTCGGGTCCGCTGGCGTTCGACCCAGGGCGCGACGACTTCACCTGGGGCCGGGTCGGTGTGTCGCAGGACATCCCCAACCTCGCCAAGCGTCATGCGGCGCAGGCGCGCGCCGATACCGATATCGCGGCCGCCGATGCAGGTACGGCGGTCGAGGCCCGCACCGTCGAAGTGAACACGGCACTCGCCTGGATCAATCTCGCTTATGCCGAGAAACGGTTAGCGGCGCTCGACGACGTCCTGGCCCGGCTTCAGCAGATCGTTCGGGCATCGTCCGGCTCAGTGGCATCAGGCAGCGCGAGACCGGCCCAGACCCTGGCGGGCCAACAGGCTATCGCCACAATGCAGGACCGCCGAAGCGAGGTCGAATCTGCCGTGGTTCGCGCGCGCGCAAATCTGACGCGCTGGACAGGTGACCCGGTGCCCGAGATTGCGGGCGCCGTTCCCGACTTCCCGGTGGATGCCGCGACATTGCGGGCGAGCGTCGATCGCCATCCGACGCTTCTCATGGCGGATGCGGAAGCCGCCCAGGCCGATGCCGATACGCGCGTGGCGACGGCAGACCGTCGGCCTGATTTTGGGGTGAACGTCGCCTATCAGCACCGCGACCCCCGCTTCGGAGACTATGTGTCCGCCGGCATGACGATCGGCCTGCCTATGTTCACGCGTCATCGGCAGGATTCACAGATATCGGCAAAGGAAGCCGATGCCGCCCGTGCCCGCGCCGAACAGGAGGGTGTTCGGCGTGCCCTGGTCAGCGACCTTGATTCCGACATCGCCGATCATGTCATGCACCACGATCAATGGATGCGCGCACGCGATACGCTGCAACCGCTCGCCGAGCAGCGCGTGAAGCTCGAAACGGCAAGCTATGCGGCCGGACGCGCCAGCCTCGCGGATATCGCCGACGCCCATGCCGCACTGGCCGACGCGATCCTCACCACGCTCGACCGCGAGGCGCTGGTCGCCGCCGACGGCGCGCGCCTCGTCCTGACTTACCGGAGCGATGCCCGATGAACCGTACCAAGCTCGTACCCAGCACCCCGGCAAGCCGGCTTGCGCTCATCGCGATCGTCGCCTGCGGCGCGATCGGCTTCGGCGTCGCCAGACTGACCGAACATCCCGGGCCCCAGGCTCCGCCGGCCCCAAGATCCGCAAAGCCGGTGCTCTATTGGTATGATCCGATGACGCCGTCGCAGCACTTCGACAAACCGGGCAAATCGCCGTTCATGGATATGCAGCTGGTCCCCAAATATGCCGACGAGGCGGGACCTGCGGCCTCACCCGGCGTCACGATCGACCCGGCTCAGCTTCAGCGGCTTGGCGCGCGGATCATCCACGTCGAGCGGGGATCTCTGTCGTCGGGCACGACCGCGTCCGGCAGCATCGACTTCAATCAGCGCGATGTCGCGATCGTCCAGGCGCGCAGCGGCGGGTTCGTCCAGCGCGTCTATGCTCGTGCGCCGGGCGACATCATCAAGGCCGGCGCGCCGATCGCCGATATGCTCATCCCGGAATGGGTTGGTTCGCAAACGGAGTATCTGGCGGTACGCCGGGTGGGAGATCCAGCACTGACCAGGGCGGCGCGCGAGCGCCTGGCCCTGCTCGGTATGTCGCCGGGACAGATTGCGACCATCGATCGGGATGGTCGGACACACAACGTCACAACGATCAGCACCCCGGTCGGCGGGGTGATCAAGACGCTCGGCGTGCGTGCCGGCATGACTGTCAGCCAGGGTATGACGCTGGCCGAGGTCGACGGTCTCGACACGGTCTGGCTCAACGCGGCCGTTCCCGAAGCTATCGCGGGGCATCTCCGCGTCGGCGCAACGACGACAGCGACGCTTGCGGCCTTTCCGGGTGAAACGGTGAAAGGAAGGATCACGGCGATCCTCCCGGAGGCAGACGCGACCAGCCGGACATTGACCGTGCGGATCGAGCTGCCCAATCCGGGCGGTCGCCTGCGACCGGGTATGTTTGCGACAATCATGCTCGCCGACGGCGCGCGCTCAGCCTTGCTTGTGCCAAGCGAAGCGGTGATCCGCACCGGCACCCGCACACTCGTGATGCTGGCAGGCGATGGCGGCCGCTTCCGCCCGGCGGAGGTCCAGACCGGTGTCGAGAGTGGCGGCAAGACCGAGATCCTCGCTGGCCTGCAGGACGGCGAAAGAGTTGTCGCCTCCGGTCAATTCCTGATCGACTCCGAGGCGAGCCTGTCGGGGATCGCGGCGCGACCGATCAGCGGAGATGCTTCGCTATCATCAGGCGCGGCCCCTGGCCCGGCGGTCAAGACGACCGTACCTGCCGCCCAGACCTACGAAACGACAGGCATCATCGAGGCGATTGACCCCGGATCGGTGACCTTCTCGCACCAGCCCGTCCCGGCGCTCGGCTGGCCAGCGATGACGATGGCCTTCCACATCACCGATCCAGCGCTCATTCGGGGCTATAAGCGCGGTGACACGGTGCGGTTCGCCTTCGATCAGCCGAACGACAATCCGACGCTGCGGCGCATTTCGCACGAGGCGGGCAAATGATCGCCGCCATCATCCGCGGTTCCGTCCGCAACCGGATGTTCGTGGTGCTGGGCGCGATCGTTTTGCTGATCGCAGGGATCATTGCGCTGCGCTCAACGCCGGTTGACGCACTTCCCGACCTCTCCGACACGCAGGTCATCATCCGCACGAGCTGGCCGGGACAGGCGCCGCAGATCGTCGAAAACCAAGTCACCTATCCTCTGACCACGACGATGCTGTCCGTGCCCGGCGCGAAGACGGTGCGGGGTTACTCGTTCTTTGGCGACAGCTTCGTCTATGTGCTGTTCGAGGACGGCACCGATCAATATTGGGCGCGCTCACGCGTGCTCGAATATCTCAATCAGGTGCAGCGCCAGTTGCCCGACGGCGCGAAGAGCGCGCTCGGACCTGACGCTACGGGCGTTGGCTGGATCTACGAATATGCGCTGGTCGACCGCACCGGGCAGCATGACCTCGCGCAACTGCGCTCGATCCAGGACTGGTTCCTGCGCTTCGAGCTGAAGACCATTCCCGATGTTGCCGAGGTCGCCAGTATCGGCGGGATGGTGAAGCAATATCAGGTGCTGCTCGATCCGGTGAAGCTGGCTGCCTTCGGGGTCACCCATGCGCAGGTGGTCGCAGCGCTGAAGGGCGCGAACCAGGAGACCGGCGGTTCCGTGCTGGAATTAGGCGAGGCCGAATATATGGTCCGCGCCTCGGGTTATCTGAAGACGATCGACGACTTCCGCGCCGTCCCGCTCAAGGTCGCGGGCGCCAGCGTGCCCGTCACGCTTGGTGACGTCGCCACGGTCCAGATCGGACCGGAGATGCGGCGAGGCGTTGCTGAACTCAACGGCGACGGCGAGGTCGCCGGCGGTGTCGTCATCCTGCGCTCGGGAAAGAATGCCCGCGACGCGATCGTCGCGGTGAAAGCCGAGCTCGCCGAGTTGAAGAAGAGCCTGCCGCCCGGTGTCGACATCGTCACGACCTATGATCGCTCGCAACTGATCGATCGGGCGGTCGAGAACCTGCGCGGCAAGCTGATCGAGGAATTCATCGTCGTCGCGCTCGTCTGCGGCATCTTCCTCTGGCACGTCCGCTCGGCGCTGGTCGCAATCTTGACCCTGCCGCTCGGCGTGCTTGCCGCCTTGCTGATCATGCGGGTGCAGGGAGTGAACGCCAACATCATGTCGCTCGGCGGGATCGCGATCGCGATCGGGGCGATGGTCGACGCCGCGATCGTAATGATCGAGAACGCGCACAAGGCGATCGAGCGTTGGGCACATGAGCATCCCGGCGAGACGCTGGCAGGCGAGACACGCTGGCACGTGATCACCGAAGCGGCCGTCGAGGTGGGACCAGCTTTGTTCTTCAGCCTCGTCATCATCACGCTGTCATTCGTCCCCGTATTCAGCCTCCAGGCGCAGGAGGGGCGGCTGTTTGCGCCGCTCGCGCTGACCAAGACCTATGCGATGGGGTCGGCGGCGATCCTCTCGGT
>CAZZZX010000135.1:0-7203 GCA_964658585.1 uncultured Novosphingobium sp. | reverse complement strand
ATGGCGCTCGCCGCGGATCGCGGCGATCAGCGTGTCGACCATCAGCTGCTGCATCGCCTCGAACCGGGCGAACGGATCATCGTCGTGCGCGGAGAGGAAGGCGAGATCGGCGCCGGTACGGTTGGTCTCGATCACCACCGGCGCCGAGAAGCCGCGGTTGATCGACAGCACCGGCGGTTCGTCGATGCCATCGACGACGATCTCGGTACGTGCGCCGTCGAGCACCACGACACGCTCCGCGGCCAGCGTCGCTCCCGAACCCGCGCCGAACAGCGCGAGCCTGAGCGGAATCGGCATCGGCTTCTTGTCGGGCTGACCCGGTGTGGGCGGCACGGTCTGGGCGAGCGCGATCGTCGCGGTGGCGCGCGCGGGGTCGTGCGCGATCGTCGCGCGCACCCGCGGCGTGCCGGCCTGCTCGTACCAGCGGCGAAACAGGGTGAGATCGACCGAATTGGCCGTTTCCATCGCGCGGACGAAATCCTCGCACGTCGCCGCCGTACCGTCATTGGCGGCGAAATAGCGGTCGGTACCGCGGCGGAAGCCCTCGGCGCCGAGCATGGTGTGCATCATGCGGATCACCTCGGCGCCCTTGTTGTAGATCGTCGCGGTGTAGAAGTTGCTGATCTCCATGTAGGAATCCGGGCGGATCGGGTGGGCGAGCGGGCCGGCATCCTCGGGAAACTGCGCGGCGCGCAGCACGCGGACATCCTCGATCCGCTTGACCGCGCGGCTGCCCTGATCGGCGGAGAATTCCTGGTCGCGAAAGACGGTGAACCCCTCCTTCAGGCTGAGCTGGAACCAGTCGCGGCAGGTGACGCGGTTGCCAGACCAGTTGTGGAAATATTCGTGCGCGACGACGCCCGCGATCGCGTCGTAATCCGCATCGGTCGCGGTCTCGGGATCCGCCAGGATGTAGCGCGAGTTGAAGATGTTGAGACCCTTGTTCTCCATCGCGCCGAAGTTGAAGTCGGCGACCGCGACGATGTTGAACATGCCGAGATCATATTCGCGGCCATAGACGCGCTCGTCCCACGCCATCGACGCCTTGAGCGCCGCCATCGCGTGCGCGGTGCGCGGCAGATCGGCCTCGCGGACCCAGATGCCGAGATCGACACGCTTGCCCGACATCGTCGTGAAGCTGTCGCGATTGGCGGCGAGATCCCCCGCCACCATCGCGAACAGATAGCAGGGCTTTGGAAAGGGATCGTGCCATTCCGCCCAGTGGCGTCCGTCGGGCAGCGTGCCCTCGCCGACCCGGTCGCCATTGGCGAGCAGCACCGGATAGCGCGCCGCGTCCGCCTCCATTCGCACCGTATAGCGGCTGAGCACGTCGGGCCGGTCGGCGAAGAAGGTGATCCGGCGGAAGCCTTCCGCCTCGCACTGGGTGCAGAGCAGCCCGCCCGAAGCGTAGAGACCCATCAGCTGGGTGTTGCGATCGGGCGCGATCTCGATCTCGGTCTCGACGACATGGGCGTCGCCGAACAGGTCGACGACCAGTTCGTCGCCCTCGATCCGCCACTCGCCCTCGACCAGCGCGAGCCCGTCGACGACGACCGCACGTGGCACCATGCCGGGCGCGCGATCGAGCCGCAGCGCGCCTCGCGGCGCCGCCTCGTCCGGGTTGCGCACCACGTCGAGCCGGGCGCGCACCCGGGTCGCGGACGCATCGAGCGCGACGTCGAGCCGTACCGCGGGGATCAGCCAAGCCGGCGGGCGATAATCGGTGCGCAGCGTGGGTATCGGCGGGGCGGCGGCGATCGTGGTCTGGGTATCCATGGTTTCGGACTTCTAGGCGTGGGGGTTCGCGCATACAACCGATGCGGCGGCATCGCGTGCCGCGGGAGACGATGCGTGCCGACGATGCTGATCTTCGGGCTCGGCTACACCGCCGGCCGGCTCGCGACGTGCCTGCGCGCGAAGGGCTGGACGGTGCTGGCGACACGCCGCGCCGCCGCCGACGGCGTGCTGACGTTCGACGATTCCGACGGCGTGCGCGCGGCGCTGGCGTTCGCGACGCATGTGCTGTCCTCGGTCCCGCCCGGCGAGGATGGGCGCGATCCGGTGCTCGATCGTCATGCGCTTGCGTTCGGTGGCAAGTGGCTCGGCTATCTCTCGTCCACGGGAGTCTATGGCGATGCTGGCGGCGCCTGGATCGACGAAGGCGCTCCGATCATCGGCGCGCGGCGCGCGGCGAGGGCGGAGGCGGACCAGGCATGGCTCCATCTCGACGCGCACGTCTTCCGGCTGCCCGGGATCTACGGCCCCGGCCGCTCGGCGATCGAGCGGGTCCGCGCCGGCACCGCGCACCGCATCGACGTACCGGGCCAGGTGTTCAGCCGCGTCCATGTCGACGATATCGTCACGGGCGTGGTCGCCGCGCTCGATGCCGCGCCCGGCGCCTACAATCTCGCCGACGATGCGCCTGTCAGCCAGAACGCGGTGGTCGAGGAGGCGGCGCGGATCATCGGCATGCCGCCGCCCCCGTTCGTCGACATCGCCGCGCTCTCGCCGATGGCGCGCGGCTTCTATGCCGCCAATCGCCGCGTCGCCAACGGCAGGGCGAAACGCGTGCTCGGCTGGCGGCCGCGCTTCGCGGACTATCGCGCCGGGCTCGCCGATTGCCTGGCGCGCAGCGCCAACACCAGCCCGGCAAGCGCGGCGAGACCGCCCAGCCCCGCCTCCCACGACCAGCGATAGCCCTCGAACAGTGTCGAGAGCACCATCGCCAGCGGCGGCGACAGGACGCTGGTATAGGCGGCGCGCCCCGGCCCGATGCCGCGGATCACCCGGAAATAGAAGGAGAAGGCGAGCGCGGAGCCGACCAGCCCGAGATACGCCGCGCCCGCCCAATAGGCGACCGATGCCGGGAATACCGGCGGCCCGTCGAGCGCCCAGGCGGTCACCGCGTCGAACAGCGTGCCGTATGTCATGCCCCAGGTGATGAGGCTGGCGGCAGGCAGCACGCGCGCCGGTCCGCTCGCCTGCGCGACATTGGCGATCGAGGAGAAGACCACGCCCGCGAGCGACCAGCCGATCCCCGCGTTCAGCGTGGCGTGATCGGCGCCGGCCGCGCGCAGTTCGTGCGCGAACAGCAGCGCCATCCCCGCCATCGCCACCGCGGAGCCGATCAGAAACGCACGCGATACGCCCTGCCTGAGGAAGACCCAGGCGAGCAGGGCGTTGGGCACCAGCAACAGCGCGAACAGCACCGCGACCAAGCCCGAGGTGACGTTGCGCTCGGCGAGATAGACGCAATGATAGTTGAGCGAATATTGCGCGACGCCATAGACGATCGCGAGCGCGTGCTGACGCGCAGAAAAGCGCAGCGAGGCGCCGGATGCGACCGCCACGACGGCCATCGCCACCCCTGCGATGGCGAAGCGATACGTGACCGACCAGGTCGCGGGCACCTCGTGGAGCTGGGTGCGGATCACCAGCCAGGTCGACGACCAGATCAGCGTGCACAGAATGAACGGCACCGCGACGCGCGCCCGCTGCGGCGCGCTGGTCGGCGGCTCGCCTGCGAGCGTATCGCTCACGACGTCATCGCGCCGCGCGGCTCACAAAGCGCGGATCGCGGCGGCGAGCGCTTCGACCTCGGCCACCGGCTGGCTCCACGAGGTGACCAGCCGCACCTCGCCGTCCGCCCAGTCGTAGAAGTCGAAACCCTGCGCGCGCAGCCGCGCCGCCTCCTCGGGGGTCATCCGCACGAACAGCTCGTTGGCCTCGACCGGCAGCACCAGCCGCGCGTCCGCCGCCTGCGCCAGCGTCGCGGCCGCGGCGTTCGACGCGCGCGCGGTCTCCAGCCAGCGGCCCTCCTCGATCAGCGCGAGGATCTGCGCGGCCTGGTAACGCCCCTTGGAGAGCAGGTGCCCGGCGCGCTTGAGCCTGATCCGCGTCGCCGCGGCGAGCCCGGGGCGGAAGAACACCAGCGCCTCGGCCGACAGCCCGCCATTCTTGACGAAGCCGAAGCTCAGCACGTCGACACCCGCGCGCCACGTCACCTCGGCAGGTGCGCAGCCGAGCCGCACCACCGCGTTGGCGAAGCGGGCGCCGTCCATGTGCAGCCCGAGGCCGAGATCGCACGCCGCCGCGCCCAGCGCCGCAACCTCGTCGGGCGTGTAGACGAGCCCATATTCGCTGGCGTTGGTGATCGACAGCGCATGGGGCTGGACCCGGTGGACGTCGTCGGCGATCCGCGTGCGGCCCTCGCGTACCGCCTCGGGCGTCAGCTTCGCGCCGATGCCGTCGAGCGGGAGCAGCTTGGCGCCGCCGGTGTAGAATTCGGGCGCGCCGGCCTCGTCGTTGTTGATGTGCGCGTCGCGGTGACAGAACACGCCCCCATAGGGCGGCACCAGCGCGGCGAGCGCGAGCGCGTTGGCGGCGGTGCCGCTCGCCACCCACAGCGCCTCGCACGGCGTCCCGAACAGCTCGGAGAAGATGCCGTCGAGCCGCTTCGACAGCGCGTCGCCGTCATAGGCCGTGTCGACACTGTCGGCGCCCGCGATCGCGCGGAGCACGGCGGGGTGGACCGGGGCGGCATTGTCGGAGAAGAAGCGCATGGAGGAGCGCTTCGCGGAAGCGGGCGTCGTCGTCAACGGGCGGCCGACCTCGACTGCGCTCCGTTCGTTTCGAGCGTAGTCGAAACGCGAAGTCGAGAGGTCGGCCGACAGGCTCGATGCTGCTCGAATCGAACGGAAACCTGCTAGGATACCCCCATCGCAGGGGGTTCGGCAGGAGCGCGGTGTGAGCGAGTGGACGATCGGCATCATCGGCGGCTCGGGGCTGTACGCGCTCGACGGACTGGAGGAGGTCCGCACCCACACCGTCGCGACACCGTGGGGGCCGCCCTCGGACGCGATCGTCGAGGGGCGGCTGGGCGCGGCGCGGCTGCTGTTCCTGCCTCGCCACGGCCGCGGCCATCGCATCCCGCCGGGAGAAGTGAACGCGCGTGCCAACATCTTCGCGCTGAAGACCCTCGGCGCGACCGATCTGCTCGCCATCTCCTCGGTCGGCTCGCTGCGCGAGGCGCTGGCGCCAGGTCTGTTCGCGATCGTCGACCAGTTCATCGACCGCACCGTGGCACGCCCGGCGAGCTTCTTCGGGACGGGGCTGGTCGCGCACGTCCCGCTCGCCGACCCGACCTGCCCGCGGCTCTCGGCGTTCGCGGGTGCCGCGGTGGCGGCGGCGGGCGGGCGCGTCGCCGATGGCGCGACCTATCTGGCGATGGAAGGCCCGCAATTCTCGACGCGCGCGGAGAGCCGGCTCTACCGGCACTGGGGCGCCGACGTGATCGGCATGACCGCGATGCCCGAGGCACGGCTCGCTCGCGAGGCCGAGCTGCCCTATGCGCTCATCGGCATGGTCACCGATTACGACAGCTGGCGCGACGACGAGGCCGGGGTCGAGGCGAGCGATGTCATCGCGACGATGCACGCCAACGCGACGGTCGCGCGGGCCACGATCGCGGCGCTGGCGACGGCGCTCCCCGCCGAGCGCACCCCCTCGCCCATCGATACGGTGCTCGATCGCGCGCTGTTCACGACGCCCGAGGCGCGCGATCCGACGCTGGTCGCGAAGCTCGACGCCATCCTGGCGCGGGTGATGGGCGATACGGCCTGAGCATCACCGGGCCTCGGTACCATCGGACATCCGATCGACCGCAAGCCAATCCTCGCAGCAACCCGTCCACGCGGCCGAACGCACCGAGACTGTCCGTCACGACGATCAGCCCCCGGCTGCGTGCATGGCCGGCGATCAGGACGCCGTATCCACCGGTCGAGCGTCCCTCGCAGGTCAGCCTGGCACGGATGTCGCCGGCGTGAGCGGCGGCGGCGGCATCGAACGGCAGAATTTCGAACCGGCGGGCAAAACCCTCGACCTCGCGCCGGTTCTCGACAGCTCGCATCGATTTGACCGCTCCGTATGGGAATTCGGCCGAAGGGATCGACGCTCGAACACCGCGCCCTACAGCCAGTCCCGCCACTTGAACCACCACACCGGCAGCAGCGTGCTCACCACCATCAGCGCCAGCGCGAACGGGTAGCCCCAGTGCCAGTCGAGCTCGGGCATGAGCTTGAAGTTCATCCCGTAGATGCCAGCGATCAGCACCGGCGGCACACCCGCCACCGAGACCACGGTCAGCAGCCGCACTACGTCGTTCTGCTCGATGCTGATGAAGCCGATCGCGGCGTCGAGCAGCAGCGAGACGCGGCTGACCAGGCTGTTCTCGAACTCGTCGAGCGACTGGATGTCGTGCTGGACGCTCTTCAGCCGGTCGCGCAGGGAATCCTCGATCCGCGGCGTGCAGCGATCGAGAATGAAGCCGGCGATTCGCCCGATCGACAGGAAGGAATGGCGGACCTTGACGAGTTCCTCGTTGGTCCGGCCGATATGGATCATCAGCGCCTGCAGCCGCCGCGTCTCGCGCCCGACCTTGTGGCGCTTGTGCGCCTTTTCGGGCTCGGAGAAGATCTCGTGGCTGGCCTCGGCCAGCGCCTCGGCGGCGCGTTCCAGCCGGTCGGCGGCGCGGTCGACCACGTCCTCGAGCAGCAGCGTCATGATCTCGCCGGCGGTGACCTGCCGCTTCTCGCGGCCCAGGCCCTCATGCACCGCATCGAACGCGGCATAATCCGCGAAGCGGATCGTGACGAGCGCATCGGGCATCAGCACGAATCCGGTCGGCGCCATCACCGGATGGCCGTCCTGCTGACGGATCAGCGGGGCGGACATCACCAGCCGGTCGCCGTCCTGGCGGGTGCGGCTCGATGCCTCGATCTCGGCGAGGCTCTCGCGGCTCGGCACCTCGAGCCCGAAACGATGCGCGACGCGCGAGATCTCGTCCTGCGTCGGATCGAGCAGATCGACCCAGCGCGCGCCGTCGAGGCTGCGCTCGGCCGCGTCGTCGCTCACGCCGGCGTCGCCGTAGAAGGTTCGCAGCACGAGCAGCTCCGCAATGCAGATGTGGACCGACCGCCTTCGTATCGCCGTTTGCCGCGCGCGCGAATGACTTATCGGTCATGATGGCATCGCGCCGTTCGATAAACTCGAACGATCCACCACACTTTATCCCGCTCCCGTAGCAAGCGGCGTCGTCCTATATCGCCTGTCCAGAGGGGCTTGCCCACCGCCCCGCGGGAGACCGACGATGATCGAACTCAGGCCTTTCAGCACGCTCGGCGGCGCCGATCATGGCGCGCTTGA
>CAZZZX010000134.1:0-7256 GCA_964658585.1 uncultured Novosphingobium sp. | reverse complement strand
AGCGCGATTGCCACGCTGATCGCGGCGAGACCAGCGGTCGCCATCATTGACCTGATATAAAGATATCCTTATATCCTTATCTATGCCCGTGTCGCCGTCCCCCTTGGCCATCTTCCGTGCGCTGGCGGATCCGACGCGGCTGCGTATCCTGGCGCTGCTGCGGGCGATGGAATTGTCGGTCGGCGAGCTTGCGCTGGTGCTCGGCCAGAGCCAGCCGCGCGTCTCGCGTCATGTCCGCATCCTCGCCGACGCCGCGCTGGCCGAGCGGCGGCGCGAAGGGAGCTGGGTGTTTCTAGCACTCGGCCCCGATGCGGTCGTGGCGCCGCTGTTCGCCGCGATCGACGGTTGGGACACCGGCGTCGTCGCCACCGCCGCGCGCGAGGCCGATCTCGCCCGGCTCGACGCGGTGCGCGCCGAGCGGACCGCGTCGGCGCAACGCTGGTTCGAGGGCCACGCCGCCGACTGGGATGCGATCCGCTCGCTCCACGTCGCCGAGGCCGAGGTCGAGAGCGCGATCGTCGCCGTGCTCGGCACGCGCCCGATCGGCCGGCTGGTCGATATCGGGACGGGCACCGGGCGGATGCTCGAACTGCTCGGCCCCGCCGCCGAGACCGCGATCGGCATCGATCGCTCGCCCGAGATGCTGCGCTTCGCGCGCGCCAAGCTGGCACGCGCGGTCGATCCCGCGCTCGCCCGTGCCGAATTGAGGCAGGGCGACATGTACGCGCTGCCGCTGCCCGATCGCTCCGCCGATCTGGTCGTGCTCCATCAGGTGCTGCATTACGCGCTCCAGCCCGCGTCGGCGATCGCGGAAGCCGCGCGGCTGGTCGCGCCGGAGGGGCGCCTGCTCGTCGCCGATTTCGCCCCGCACAATCGCGAGGAACTGCGCGCGGGCGATGCCCATGCCAGGCTCGGCTTCGCGGACGAGCAGATCGCCGAATGGTTCGCCGCGGCCGGACTGGTGTCGGCACCGTCGACAATGCTCGCGGGCGGCGAACTGACCGTCAAGATATGGCTGGGCGAGCGCTCGGCGGAAGCGATCCGGAGGGTAGCCTGAGCGTCATGCCGACATTCGCCCAACTCGACGAGGCGCGCCGCGCGCTCGATGTCCCGCTGTTCGCGGATCTTGCCGGCGATCTCGCGGTGTCGTTCGAGTTCTTCCCGCCCAAGACCGAGAAGATGGAGGCGCAGCTCTGGGAGGCGGTCGAGACGCTCGAACCGCTCGATCCGCGCTTCTTCGCGGTGACCTACGGTGCCGGCGGCTCGACCCGCGAGCGTACACACGCCACCGTCGCGCGGATCGAGGCGCAGACCCACACGCCCGCCGCCGCGCATCTCACCTGCGTCGATGCCAGCCGCGACGAGATCGACGCGGTCGCACGCGGATACTGGGATGCGGGCGTGCGCCACATCGTCGCGCTGCGCGGCGATCCGCCGCGCGCCGGCGAACGCTTCGAGGCGCGGCCCGACGGCTATGCCAATGCCGCGGCCCTGGTCGCGGGATTGAAGAAGGTCGCGCCGTTCGAGATCTCGGTCGCCGCCTTTCCCGAGATGCACCCCGACTCCCCCGATCTCGCTGCCGATCTCGACAATCTCAAGGCCAAGATCGACGCCGGCGCGACGCGTGCGACCACGCAGTTCTTCTTCGAGCCCGAGACCTTCTTCCGCTTCCGCGATAATGTCGCCGCGGCGGGGATCGACATCGAGATCCTGCCCGGCATCATGCCGGTCACCAATTTCGCCGCGGTGACGCGGATGGCGGCGATGAACAATACCGCGATCCCGAGCTGGATGGGGCGGCTGTTCGTCGGGCTCGACGATCATCCCGCCGCGCGCCAGCTCGTCGCCGCGACGCTCGCCGCCGAGCTGTGCCGCCGGCTCTATGCGGGCGGCGTACGCCACTTCCATTTCTACACGCTCAACCGCGCCGAGCTCGCCTATGCGATCTGCCACCTGCTCGGCGTCCGCGCCGCGGCCAAGGTGCTGGAAGCGGCATGACCTTCCGGACCGGAGACACCGACATGACCGATGCCGCCACCCGCTTCCGCGCCGCCGCCGCCGAGCGCATCCTGCTCACCGATGGCGCGTTCGGCACGATGATCCAGAATTACGGTCTCGACGAGGCCGCCTATCGCGGCACCTACGACACCGGCTTCGACCAGAAGGGCAACAACGATCTGCTCGCGCTGAGCCGACCCGAGGTGATCGACGAGATCACGCGCAAATATCTCGCGGCGGGATCGGACATCGCGTCCACCAACACCTTCAACGCCAACACGATCAGCCAGGCGGATTACGGCGCCGAGCATCTGGTGCGCGAGATGAACCTCGCCGCCGCCGGGATCGCGCGCAAGGCGGCGGACGATGCGCAGGCCGCGGACGGGCGCCCGCGCTTCGTCGCGGGTGCGGTCGGGCCGACCAACAAGACGCTGTCGCTCTCCCCCGACGTCAACGATCCGGGCTTCCGCGCGATCGATTTCGATACGCTGAAGCATGTGTATCGCGAGCAGATCGACGCGCTGCTCGACGGCGGCTGCGACTTCATCCTGATCGAGACGATCTTCGACACGCTCAACGCCAAGGCGGGCATCATGGCGGTGTTCGAGGCGGGCGAGGCGCGCGGGCAGCCCGTGCCGATGATGATCTCGATGACGATCACCGACATGTCGGGGCGCAACCTGTCGGGCCATTCGGTCGAGGCGTTCTGGGCGGCGATCCGCCATGCGCGGCCGCTCACCGTCGGGCTCAACTGCTCGTTCGGCGCGCCCCAGCTCAGGCCGCACGTCGCCTCGCTGAGCCAGCTCGCCGACACGCTGCTGATGGTCTATCCCAATGCCGGCCTGCCCAACGAACTGGGCGCCTATGACGAGGCGCCGCACACCACCGGCGGCTTCATCGCCGAATGGGCGGCGACCGGCCTCATCAACGTCGTCGGCGGCTGTTGCGGCACCACGCCCGATCATATCGCCGCGATGGCGGCGGCGGTGAAAGGCCATCCGCCGCGCAGGCTTCCCACCCCGCCGGTGCGGATGACGCTCGCCGGGCTCGAGCCTTTCGTGATCGCGGCGTGACCTCGCAGAGCCCCGTCCCGCTTGCGGGACAGGTCTTCTCCTTCTGAATCTAGGAAATATCGTGGCAACCGCACCCGACCTTATCGCCGAGGCGCCCCAGTCCCGCGCCAGCTTCGTCAATATCGGCGAGCGCACCAACGTCACCGGCTCGGCGGCGTTCAAGAAGCTCATCATGGCGGGCGACTATGCCAAGGCGGTCGAGGTCGCGCGCAGCCAGGTCGACAACGGCGCGCAGGTGATCGACGTCAACATGGACGAGGGCCTGCTCGACGCCGAGTTCGCGATGACCACCTTCCTCAAGCTGATCGCCGCGGAGCCCGACATCGCGCGCGTGCCGGTGATGGTCGACTCGTCCAAATGGAGCGTGATCGAGGCCGGTCTCAAGTGCGTCTCCGGGAAACCGATCGTCAATTCGATCAGCATGAAGGAGGGCGAGGAGGCGTTCCTCGCCAGCGCGCGCAAGGTGATGGCCTATGGCGCCGCCGTCGTCGTCATGGCGTTCGACGAGGTCGGCCAGGCCGACACCAGGGTGCGCAAGGTCGAGATCTGCGAACGCGCCTATAAATTGCTGACCGGCATCGGCTTCCCGCCCGAGGACATCATCTTCGATCCCAACATCTTCGCGGTCGCGACCGGTATCGACGAGCACAGGCGCTACGCGATCGACTTCATCGAGGCGTGTTCGGAGATCCGCGCGCGCTGCCCGCACGTCCATATCTCGGGCGGCGTCTCCAACCTGTCGTTCAGCTTCCGTGGCAACGAGCCGGTGCGCCGCGCGATGCACAGCGTGTTCCTCTATCACGCCATCCAGGCGGGGATGGACATGGGCATCGTCAATGCCGGCCAGCTCGACGTCTACGACCAGATCGACCCCGAACTGCGCGAGGCGTGCGAGGACGTCATCTGGGATCGCAAGGAGGATTCGACCGAGACGCTGATCGGCCTCGCCGAGAAGTATCGCGGCACCGACGCGGTCGCCGAGAAGGCGGCGGAGGAATGGCGCGGCTGGGATGTCGCCAAGCGGCTGGAACATGCGCTGGTCAAGGGCCTCGACGCGTTCGTCGTCGAGGACACCGAGGAGGCGCGCCAGCTGTTCGCGCGGCCGATCGAGGTCATCGAAGGCCCGCTGATGGACGGCATGAACGTCGTCGGCGACCTGTTCGGATCGGGCAAGATGTTCCTGCCGCAGGTGGTCAAGTCGGCGCGCGTGATGAAGAAGGCGGTCGCGCACCTGCTGCCCTATATCGAGGCGGCCAAGGAGGTCGGCGCGCGACCCAAGGGGCGGATCGTGATGGCGACCGTCAAGGGCGACGTCCACGATATCGGCAAGAATATCGTCGGCGTCGTGCTGGCGTGCAACGGCTACGACATCATCGACCTCGGCGTGATGGTGCCGTGGACGCGCATCCTCGAGGCGGCGAACGAGAACGACGCCGACATGATCGGACTGTCGGGGCTCATCACCCCCTCGCTCGACGAGATGGTCACGGTCGCCGCCGAGATGGCCCGCGCGGGGATGACGATGCCGCTGCTGATCGGCGGTGCCACGACCTCCAAGGTCCACACCGCGATCCGTATCGCGCCGGCCTATGCGGGCCCGGTCGTGCATGTGCTCGACGCGAGCCGTGCGGTCGGCGTGGCATCCACGCTGATGAGCGACACCCAGCGCGACGCCTTTGTCGACAGGACCGCGGCCGATTACGAGGCGGTCCGCGTCGCGCGCGCCAACAAGGGCCAGAACGAGCTCTCGACGCTCGCCGAGGCCCGCGCCAACGCCTTCGTCGCCGCGCCCGACGGCAAGGCGCCGCCCGCTGCCAGGCCCGGCGTGCACGTCTTCGAGGACTGGGACTTGGCCGACCTGCGCCAGTATATCGACTGGACGCCCTTCTTCCGCGCCTGGGAGCTGGCGGGCAACTACCCCGCGATCCTCGACGACGAGGTGGTCGGCGAGAGCGCGCGCGCGCTCTGGAAGGACGCGCAGGCGATGCTCGACCGGATCGTCGCGGAGCGGTGGCTGACCGCCAAGGGCGTGGCGGGGCTGTGGCCGTGCCGCAGGGACGGGGACGACATCATCGTGCACGCTATCGGCGCGCCCGAAACCGATGCCGTCGATGGTCGCGCGGCGGCGGTACTCGGGGCGGCGCATGTTCTCCCCGAGCACGAGGTCCGCCTTCCGATGCTGCGCCAGCAGATCAAGAAGCGCGAAGGCCGTGCCAACATGTGCCTGGCCGATTTCATCGCGTCCGACGGCGACTGGATCGGCGGCTTCGCGGTCACCGCCGGGCACGGCATCGACGAGCGCAGCGCCGCCTTCCGCGCGGCGCACGACGATTATTCGGACATCATGCTCAAGGCGCTCGCCGACCGCCTCGCCGAAGCCTTCGCCGAGCGGCTCCACGCGCATGTCCGCACCGATCTGTGGGGCTATGCGCCGGGCGAACAGCTCACCAACGAGGCGCTGGTGCGCGAGCAGTATCGCGGCATCCGTCCCGCGCCCGGCTATCCGGCGTGCCCCGATCACAGCCTCAAGCCCGCGCTGTTCGATCTGCTCGACGCCACCGCCGCGACCGGCATCACGCTGACCGACAGCTTCGCGATGCTGCCCACCGCGGCGGTGTCGGGCTTCTATTTCGGCCATGCCGACAGCCAGTATTTCGGCGTCGCGCGCGTCGGCCGCGACCAGCTCGAGGATTATGCGGCGCGTTGCGCGGTCGATCTCGACACCGCGGAGCGCTGGCTGCGTCCCAATCTGGACTGACCGCGGGCGCGGCAGGCTCGACGGGGCACGGGGTGCGTGGCAATCAGCGCGTATCCCCGTACCCGGAGTATCCGCATGAAGCGCCTAATTGCCCTCGCCCTGCTGTTCGGCGGTGCCGCCGTGGCGCAGGCACAGGCGCCGTTCTTCGTGCAGGAAAACGGCAAGGGCTTCTCCCGCCTCCAGGAAGCGGTCGCCTCGGTCAATGGTGGCGACGCGACGATCGTGATCGCGCCCGGCACCTATCACGACTGCGCGATCGTCACCGCGGGCCGGGTCGCGTTCCGCGCGAAGACGTCGGGATCGGTGGTGTTCGACGGCACCGCCTGCGAGGAGAAGGCGGCGCTCGTGCTGCGTGGCAGCGATGCCTATGTCGACGGGCTGGTGTTCCAGAACATGAAGGTCGGCGACGCCAACGGCGCGGGCATCCGGCTGGAGCACGGCAACCTGACCGTCGAGAGTTCGACCTTCCGCAACTCGGAAGAGGGCATCCTCACCGGCGACGACATGGCCTCGACGATCCGCATCGACCGATCGAGCTTCTCGGGGCTCGGTCGCTGCGATCGCGGGCTGTCCTGCGCGCATTCGGTCTATGTCGGGCATTACGCGAAGCTGTACGTCACGCGCAGCCGCTTCGAGCGCGGGCGCGGCGGCCACTATCTCAAGACGCGCAGCGCCGAGGTCTCGATCACCGACAACAGCTTCGACGATGCCGGCGGCCATGCATCCAACTACATCATCGATCTGTGCGCCGGCTCGACCGGGCTGATCGCGCGCAACATCATGGTCAACGGACCCGACAAGGAAAATCACTCCGGCTTCATCGTCGTCGCCGCCGAGGCGCGCGACAATCCGTCGGCGGGCCTGACCATTACCGGCAATACCGCGACGATGGCGCCGGGGGCGACCTACCCGACCTTCTTCGTCATCGATTTCAGCCACGATCCGCTCAAGATCGGCGCGAACCATATCGGCCCGGGCATCAAGCCGTTCGACGAGCGCAATCCGTAGCGCTTCTGGCCTGGAAACCGGCGGGGGCTGGTGGAGCTGAGGGGAATCGAACCCCTGACCTCTGCAGTGCGATTGCAGCGCTCTCCCATCTGAGCTACAGCCCCGCTCCCCGCCGGGGCGCCCCCTTTAGCCGCGACTTTGCGGGGTTGCAACGCGCAAAATCGACCGTCCGGGCGTCGGGTCGCGCGCCATCGCGACCGGTCCCGCACGGCGCCCGGTTCGGCCCGATCCTCCCGTGCGCCGCCGTAACGACCGGAACGGACCCCGGGTCGCGCCGTTTTTCCCCGACCTATCGCGCAGCCGCCCGACGAGCTGCGCGGAGCGCGAGGAAAGGAAGACGAGATGGGCTACGAACGCAACGATCGGCGCTACGAACGGGATTATCGCGGCGGCTATGGCGAGCCGAGCGATCGCGGATT
>CAZZZX010000133.1:0-7278 GCA_964658585.1 uncultured Novosphingobium sp. | reverse complement strand
GAGGTCGCGGCGGCGGCGGAGCAGTCGGCGGTGGCGATGCGCGAGGCGGCGCAGACCGCGGCGGGGCTGATCCGCGCGATCGAGCAGGCGCGCAGCGAGGTCGAGGTATCGGCGGCGGTGGCGACGCGCGCGGCGGACCAGTCGGCGCTCGCGGTCGAGGTGGCGGACGCGCTGTCGGGTCATGCCCAGGCGATCGAATCGATCCTCGGGCTGATCCGCGACATCGCCGGCCAGACCAATCTGCTGGCGCTCAACGCGACGATCGAGGCGGCGCGCGCGGGCGATGCCGGGCGCGGTTTCGCGGTGGTCGCGCAGGAGGTCAAATCGCTGGCCAGCCAGACCGCGCGTGCGACCGACGACATCGCCGCCAAGATCGCCGCGATCCAGTCGGCGAGCCGGCAGACGCTCGACGTCAACGGCGCGATCCGCGACATCGTCGGCGAGGTGCAGTCCTCGGCGCAGCGCATCCGCGAGGCGATGGAGGATCAGGCGCAGACCGTGACGATGATCACCGCGGCGGTCGACGAGACCGCGCTCGCCGCCGATTCGATGTCGGGCACGATCGCCGCGATCCGCGCCGACACCGAGACAGTGGCCTCCGACATCGACCGGCTCGAGATCGGCTTCGCGCAGGTCGACGCGCAGTTGGCCGGGCTGGAGACGACGACCGGGGATTTCGTCGCACGGCTGGCGGGGTGATCGTCTCACCCTCTCCCCCGCGGGAAGAGGGCTTCACACCGTCGCGAACAGCTTGGCCGGATCACGGAAAGCCTTGAATTCCAGCGCGTTGCCCGAGGGATCGCGGAAGAACATCGTCGCCTGTTCGCCGGGTTGGCCGACGAAGCGGAGGTGCGGCGCGATGCCGAACACGGTGCCCGCCGCGGTCAGCCGATCGGCGAGCGCGTGCCAGTCGTCCCACGCCAGCACGACGCCGAAATGCGGCACCGGCACGTCGTGTCCGTCGACCGGATTGCGTGTCGCGTCGCCCGGTCCCGGCGCGAGATGCGCGACGAGCTGATGGCCGTAGAGATCGAAATCGACCCAGTGCGCGTCGCTGCGCCCCTCCGCGCAGCCGAGCAGCCCGCCATAGAAGGCGCGCGCCGCGGCGAGATCGTGGACCGGAAAGGCGAGGTGGAAGGGCGGCAGGTCGGCCATCGTCCGGTCCTACCGCAGCGCGCCGACCCGCGTCCAAGGATTATGCGGTGAACGCCGTCCTAAGGCTGCCCCTCAAAGTTTCGCCAACCCGATCGACGCGATGATGACGGCGGATGGGTGCGGACGAGCCGCATCGATCCCGGGGAAATTGGGGACATGGTTCGTTTCAAGGGGAAGATCCGCGCGCTCGCGCTCGGGTGGTCGCTGATCGCCACCACCGCCGTGCAGGCGGCGCCGTCCTGCTGGCAGGCGCGCGAGCTGTCGGCGGCGCGGATACGGCAGATGCAGACGATGCTGATGGTCGCGACGCTGCGCTGTCGCGCCGCGCATCTCGACATTTCGGACGACTACAACGCCTTCATGACCGCGCAGGGGGCGGCGGTGTCGGCGGCGAACCTGCTTATCAAGCAGCATTTCGCGCAGGCCGGCATGACGCAGACCGATTACGATCATTTCACGACCGCGCTCGCCAACGGTTATGGCGACGACCAGACCGATGCCGGCGCCTGCGCCGATGCCGCCGCACTCGCGCACGAGGCGATGGCGGCGGGCGCGGGCGGGCTCGATCGCGTCGCCGTGGCGCGGTTGTTTCCCGCGGCGATGCCGGGCGGCGCGTGCGACGGCCCGAGCGCGCCGGTGCTCGCCGGCACCGAGCCGGCGAAGGCCGTCGCCAGGGCCGAGCCGCTGCCGCCGGTGCTGGCGCTCGCCCCGCCCGCGCCGCCGGCATCCGCGCCGGTGACGCTGCCCGCCGACGTGGTCGCCGCGCTGACCGTGATGGCGCGTTTTCACGACGCGCAGATGGTCGCCCCGGCCGTGTCCGCCGGCCCGACCCAGGTCGCGGCCATGGGGAAATAACGATCGCCGAACCGCGGCCGCTTCGCGAGATCGACGTCACGCGCCTCTAGCCTTGTGGCGTCGCAGTCCCTACCGGGCGCGGCATGATCGCATCCCTTCTGGCGGCGTTCGCGCTCGGCCTCCTCGTCGCGTTCGGTTTCGCGCCCTACGGCATCTGGCCGCTGGCGCTGATCGGCTATGCCGGCTTCGCGCTGCTGCTCGGCGAGCGCACGAAGAGCCGGCGCGGCGCGTTCGGCATCGGCTGGTGCTTCGGGCTCGGCCAGTTCGTGCTCGGGCTCGACTGGATCGCGCAGGCGTTCACCTATCAGGCGGCGATGCCCGCCTGGCTGGGCTGGGTCGCGGTGGTGCTGCTGTCGCTGTACCTCGCGGTGTTCCCCGGTCTCGCCGGGCTGGCGGCGTGGTGGGCGACGCGGCGGATCGGCGGCGGCGCGGCCAGCCTGTCGCTGTTCCTCGGCGCCGCCTGGACCGCGACCGAATGGCTGCGCGGCACGCTGTTCACGGGGTTCGCCTGGAATCCCGGCGCGGTGGCGTTCGTCGACCTGCCGCTGGCGCAGGTCGCGCGCGTGATCGGCACCTACGCGCTGTCGGGCGTGATCGTCGCCTCGGCGGGCTTCGTGCTGATCCTGGCGACGACGCCGCAGCAGCGGCTGCGCCGGCGCACGCTGCTGTCGCGCGCCAACCTGCCCGCGCTGGTCGGGCTGATCGTGCTCGCCGGGCTCTATTTCGCGCCCGGCATCGCGGTCTATACCGGCCAGCGCGCGCCCGCGCCGCCCGCCACCGGCCCGCTCATCACCGTCGTCCAGCCGATGATCGGGCAGGGCGAGCGCTGGGATCCGACGCTCGGCGAGCGCCACCTGCGCCGCGAGATCGCGCTCTCGGGCAAGCCCGGCAAGACGCCGCGGCTGCTGCTCTGGCCCGAGAGCGCGTTCGAGGACGATGTCGCCGAGGCGCCCGAGATCCGCGCCGAGGTGACGCCGCTGCTCGGCCCGCACGACGTCGTGTTCGGCGGCGGCGTGCTGCCGATCCGCGACGCGGCCGGGACGATGATCGCGGCGCGCAACTCCAGCTTCGCGATCGATGCCGCGGGCCGCATCGTCGGCCGCTACGACAAGGCGCATCTGGTGCCCTATGGCGAATATCTGCCGATGCGGCCGATCCTTTCGCGACTCGGGCTGTCGCGGCTGGCGCCCGGCGATCTCGATTTCCGGTCCGGGCCGGGGCCGCGCACCGTCACGCTGCCCAACGGCATCAAGGTCGGTGTGCAGATCTGCTACGAGATGGTCTTCTCGGGCCGGGTGGTGGACGAGGACGACCGCCCGCAATTCATCTACAATCCGTCGAACGACAGCTGGTTCGGCCGCGCCGGGCCACCGCAGCATCTCGCCCAGGCGCGGCTGCGCGCGATCGAGGAGGGGCTGCCCGTCGCGCGCGCCACGCCGACCGGCATCTCCGCGCTGATCGCCCCCGATGGCCGCATCGTCGACCGGCTCGATGCCGGCGCGATGGGGATGTTCACCGCGCACCTGCCCCAGCCCACCGCGCGGCCGCTGTTCACCTGGCTCGGCAACTGGATGGCGGGGATCGTCTCGTTGCTGCTCATCGGCCTCGGATTCGTGGCTGGCGCATATAAGGAAAGCTTTATATAAGGCTTCCTGCAAGTCCGTTCCCGTCCGGCGTCAGAAGGATCGAATCCACACCATGCGCAGCGACTATCTCTTCACCTCCGAATCCGTCTCCGAGGGCCATCCCGACAAGGTCGCCGACCAGATCTCGGACGCGATCGTCGATCTCTTCCTGTCCAAGGACGCCGAGGCGCGGATCGCCTGCGAGACGCTGACCACGACCAACAAGGTCGTGCTGGCCGGCGAGATCCGCTGCAAGGGCGTGTTCGAGAACGACGCCTGGGCGCCGGGCGCGCTCGCCGAGATCGAGAAGGCGGTGCGCGATACCGTCCGGAAGATCGGCTACGAACAATCCGGTTTCCATTGGAACACCTTCGATTTCTCGAACAATCTCCACGGTCAGTCCGCGCATATCGCGATGGGCGTCGACGAGACCGGCAACAAGGACGAGGGCGCGGGCGACCAGGGCATCATGTTCGGCTACGCGACCGACGAGACGCCCGGCTTCATGCCCGCCACGCTCTACTACAGCCACAAGATCCTCGAGACGATGGCGGCCGACCGTCATTCGGGTGCGGCGCCGTTCCTCGAGCCCGATGCCAAGAGCCAGGTGACCCTCCAGTACGAGAATGGCGTGCCGGTCCGCGCGACCGCGCTGGTCGTCTCGACCCAGCACGCGCCCGGTTATTGCGAGAAGGGCGACAACGCGAATCCCGAGCTCTATGCCAAGCTGCGCGACTATGTGACCGGCGTTTTCAAGTCGACGCTGCCCGAGGGTTTCGTCACCCCGGAGACCGCGCTCTACATCAATCCGACCGGGCAGTTCGAGATCGGCGGGCCGGACGGGGATGCCGGGCTGACCGGCCGCAAGATCATCGTCGACACCTATGGCGGCGCCTCGCCGCACGGCGGCGGCGCCTTTTCGGGCAAGGACCCGACCAAGGTCGATCGCTCGGCGGCATATGTGGCGCGCTATCTCGCCAAGAACGTCGTCGCCGCCGGCCTCGCCAAGCGCTGCACGATCCAGCTCAGCTATGCGATCGGCATCGCCGAGCCGCTGTCGCTCTATGTCGATCTGCACGGCACCGGCACCGTCGACGAGGCCGCGATCGAAGCGCTGCTGCCCCGGCTGGTGCGGCTGACCCCCAAGGGCATCCGCACGCATCTCGACCTCAACCGGCCGATCTATGCGCGCACCGCCGCCTATGGCCATTTCGGCCGCGAGGCCGAGGGCGGCTTCTTCCCGTGGGAAGCGACCGATCTGGTCGATCAGCTCAAGGAGGCGTTCGCGCCGGAGACCGTCGCGGCCTGATCCCGGCGACGACGGGCGCCATGTCCGGTCGTGCCGAACGAAGACGAGCGGCGCCCGCGCCGGGCGGTGGCTCGATCTCGCTCGGCACGACCGGGTGCGGCGCGGCGATACCCGGCATGGTGCGATGACAGGCGGCCCGGATCCGGGCTAGGGACGCGCCATGCCGCTCACCAATCCGCCCCCCGACAGCCTCGCCGGCCTTTCGCTCGATGCCGTGGCGAAACTCGCCGCCGATGGCCGCATCCCCCCGGTCGAGCGCTGGCACCCGACGCACTGCGGCGACAGCCACATGGTGATCCGCGCCGACGGCAGCTGGCTGCACGAGGGCAGCCCGATCGGCCGGCCCGCCCTGGTCCGGCTGTTCTCGACGATCCTGCGCGGCGAGCCCGACGGCAGCCACGTCCTCGTCACGCCCGGCGAAAAGCTGACGATCCGAATCGAGGACGCGCCGTTCGTCGCGGTCGAGATGACCGGCGAGGGCGAGGGCGCGGATCGTCGCCTCGCCTTCCGCACCAATGTCGGCGATGTCGTCGTCGCCGGGCCCGACCATCCGATCGTCGTCGCGGATCGCGGTCATGGCGCGCACCCCTATCTGCGCGTCCGCGGCCGGCTCGACGCGCTGATCGCGCGACCGGTCTATTACGAGCTCGCGCTGCTCGCGCTCGATGCGGCGCCCGGCCCCGACGGCGCGGTCGGGGTGTGGAGCGACGGCATGTTCTTCGCGCTCGGCCGGCTCGACGCCGAATGACGCTGGCCGAGCGGCTGCGCGCGCGGTTCGCTGCGACCGCCGACGTGCCGCAGCCGTTCGGCGGCGACGGGATAAGCTGGGTCCGCGGCGCACCGCGCGCCGCGGCGGTGCTCGCCGCGGTGGTCGACCGCCCCGTGCCGACGCTGCTGCTCACCCGCCGCGACGAGAAGCTGCGCAATCATCCGGGGCAAGTCGCCTTTCCCGGCGGTCGCGCCGATCCGGGCGACGACGGTCCGGTCGGCACCGCGCTGCGCGAGGCCGAGGAGGAGGTCGCGATGCCGCCCGATCGCGTCGAGATCGTCGGGATCGACGGCGCGTACAGCACCGGCAGCGGCTTCTCGATCGTGCCCGTCGTGGGCGTCGTGCCCCCCGGTCTGCCGCTGCGCGCGTGCGAGATCGAGGTCGCGGAGATCTTCGAGGTGCCGCTCGCCTTCCTGCTCGATCCGCGCAATCGGGTCGAGCGCGAGATCGAGCATGACGGGCTGATGCGCCGCTATTTCGAGTTCCGCTACGATCGTCACCGCATCTGGGGGGCGACCGCGGGGATGATCGTCAACCTCGCGCGCCGGCTCGGCGATGGTTGAGGCGCTCGGGGCCGAGGTCGCGGTGCCGCCCGACAGCGGCGACGCCGCCGCGCTCGCGACGCTGATCGAGGCGCTCGACGGCGCGGCGGACGGCGCGCGCTATATCGGCGGCTGGGTGCGCGACCGGCTGCTCGGGGCGGACCCGCACGATCTCGACATCGCCACGCGGCTGCAACCGCAGGAGGCACTGCGTCGCGCCGAGGCGGCGGGGCTCCAGGTCTGGAGCTCGGCCTCGGGGCTCGCGCACGGCACGATCGGCGTGGTGATCGCGGGGCGCAGCGTCGAGGTGACGACGCTGCGCCGCGACGTCGCCACCGACGGACGCCATGCGACGGTCGCCTTCACCACCGACTGGCAGGCCGATGCCGCACGCCGCGACTTCACCATCAACGCGCTGTCGGCGGGTCCGCTCGACGGACGCGTCCACGATTATTTCGGCGGGCTCGACGATCTCGCGGCGGGCTGCGTGCGCTTCATCGGCGATCCGCTGGTCCGCATCGCCGAGGACCATCTGCGCATCCTGCGCTTCTTCCGCTTCCAGGCGCGGTTCGGCTGCGATGTGCCGCATGGGCCGAGCTACGACGCCTGCGTCGCGCGCGCGCGCGATCTGATGGCGCTGTCGCGCGAGCGGATCGCCGCCGAGCTGCTCAATCTGCTGGCGCTCCCCGATCCGGTCGCGGTCGTCGATGCGATGCTGGCCGGGGCGGTCCTCGCACCGGTCCTGCCCGAGATCGTCGCCACCGATCGTCTCGCCGCGCTCGTCGCCGCCGAGCGGACCGCGGGCGCGGCCCCCGATGGCATCCGCCGGCTCGCCGCGCTGCTGCCCCGCGACCCCGCGCTCGCCGAGCAGATCGCCGCCCGGCTGCGTCTGTCCAAGGCCGACCGCAGGCGCCTGACGCTCGACGCCTCGCCCGAGGAAACCGAGGCGCCGCACGCACTCGCCTATCGCGACGGCGCCGCGATCGCGTCGTTCATTGGGCGGCGCGGGGGACGGCTCGATGG
>CAZZZX010000132.1:0-7294 GCA_964658585.1 uncultured Novosphingobium sp. | reverse complement strand
TCCAATGTGGCGACGACGATCAGGCGCTCGTTCGGTAAACGAAACGACAACACACTTTACGGGCCGGGTCCGGCTTCCACCAAGGTCTAGCGGGCGCCGCCGATCGTGCGTCCGGCGACGCGCCCGCGCGACGGGAACCGCACGCCGCCGCGCCGCCGGGGGTTCAGCCGACCCGCATCGCCCGCTATGCCGCGACGCGATGCGCGACGATTCCCTCCCACACCCCGATCTGGCCCGGATCGCCGACGCGCTCGAGCGGATCGCGCCGCCACCGCCGCCCGCCGCCGATCCAGGCGCGTATCCGGCCTATGTCTGGCGCGACGGCACGCTGGTCGCGGCGCGCGCCTTCCGGCCGCTCGCGCTCGATCTGCTGACCGGGATCGAGCCGCAGAAGCAGGCGTGCCGCGTCAATCTGCGCCGGCTCGCCGCCGGGCTGCCCGCGCACGACGTGCTGTTGTGGGGCGCGCGCGGCAGCGGCAAGTCGTCGCTGGTCAAGAGCGTCGTCGGCGCGCTCCAGGCGGACGGCGCCGCGCTCGCGCTGATCGAGGTCGCGCCCGAGGCGCTGCCCGCGCTGCCGAAGCTGTTCGACCTGATCGCCGGCATCCCGCGCGCCTTCGCCCTGTTCGTCGACGATCTCGGCTTCGACGAGCACGGCACCGGCGCGCGCACGCTGCGCTCGCTGCTCGAGGGCGGGGCCGAGGCACGGCCCGACAATGCGCGGCTCCACGTCACCGCCAATCGCCGCCACATCGTCGCGCGCGAGTTCGTTGACGAGGAGCGCGCGGTCAATGCGCGCGACGTGATCGACGACCGGCTCGCGCTCGCCGACCGCTTCGGGCTGAGCCTCGGCTTCCATGCGGTCGACCAGCCGACCTACCTGGCGATGGTCGAACATTATGCCGCCGCGCACGGACTGCGCTTCGACGGCGCGGACGCGGTCGCCTGGGCGACTGGGCGCGGCGCGCGGTCGGGCCGCGTCGCCTGGCAATATGTCGTCGATCTGGCGGGACGGGAGGGCCGGACGCTGTGACCGCGGAGCAAGCCGCCGAACGCCTCGCCTGGCTCGCCGCCGAGATCGCGCGCCACGACGCGCTCTATCACGACGCCGACGCGCCCGAACTGTCGGATGCCGATTACGACGCGCTGGTCCGCGAGAACCGCGCGATCGAGGCCGAATGGCCCGCGCTGGTCCGCCCCGACTCGCCCGCGCGCAAGATCGGCGCGACGCCGTCGGGGCCGCTCGCCAAGGTCCGTCATGCGCGCGCGATGATGAGCCTCGACAATGCGTTTTCGGACGGCGAGGTCGCCGAGTTCGTCGCGCGCGTGCGACGTTTCCTTGCGCTCCCCGCGGACGCGCCGGTGGCGCTCACCGCCGAGCCCAAGATCGACGGCCTGTCCTGCTCGCTGCGCTACGAGCGCGGCCGGCTGGTGCAGGCGGCGACGCGCGGCGACGGCACCACCGGCGAGGACGTGACACCCAATGTCCGCACCATCGCCGACATCCCCGACACGCTGACCGGTGTCGCGCCCGACATGTTCGAGGTGCGCGGCGAGGTCTACATGGCCAAGGCCGATTTCGCCGCGTTGAACGCACGGCTGGCGGGCGAGCGCGTCTTCGCCAATCCGCGCAACGCCGCCGCCGGATCGCTCCGCCAGAAGGATGCCGCGGTGACGAGGGAGCGCCCGCTGCGCTTCCTCGCGCATGGCTGGGGCGAGGCGTCGGCGCTGCCGGCCGACACCCAGTCCGGGGTGATGGCGGCGATCGCGGGCTGGGGCCTGCCGGTCTCCGACCTGCTGGCGGTCTGCGCCGACGCCGCGCAGGCGCTGGCGCGGTATCGCGATATCGAGACGCGACGCGCCGACCTGCCGTTCGATATCGACGGCGTGGTCTACAAGGTCGATCGGCTCGACTGGCAGCAGCGCTTGGGCCAGGTCGCGCGCGCGCCGCGCTGGGCGATCGCGCACAAGTTTCCCGCCGAACGCGCGCAGACCGTGCTCGAGCGGATCGACATCCAGGTCGGCCGCACCGGTGCGCTGACCCCCGTGGCGCGACTCGCGCCGGTGACCGTCGGCGGCGTCGTCGTCACCAACGCGACGCTGCACAATGCCGACGAGATCGCGCGGCTCGGCGCGCGGCCGGGCGACCGGGTGGTGGTCCAGCGCGCGGGCGACGTGATCCCGCAGATCGTCGAGGTGCTGACCCGCGACGAGACGCGCCCCGCCTTCGACTTTCCCGATCACTGCCCCGAATGCGGCTCGATCGCGGAGCGCGAGGAAGGCGGGGTGGTGGTGCGCTGCACCGGCGGGCTGATCTGCCCCGCGCAGCGTGTCGAGCGGCTGATCCATTTCGCCTCGCGCAACGCCTTCGACATCGAGGGGCTGGGGCTGGTCCGCGTCGAGGATTTCTTCCGCGATCGCCTGATCGCGTCGCCTGCCGACATCTTCCGGCTCAAGGACCGGCGCGAGGAACTGATCGCGCGCGAGCGGCTGGCCGCGGTGTCGGTCGACAATCTGCTCGCCGCGATCGAGGCCAGGCGCCGCGTCCCGCTCGACCGCTTCCTGTTCGCGCTCGGCATCCGCCATGTCGGCGAGGTCACCGCCCGCGATCTCGCGCGGCGCTACACCTCGGCGAAGGCGCTCGGCGCGATGCTGCGCGCCGCGGTGCGGGTGCGGCGCGACACGCGACCGGTGCTCGGCGAGCCCGAGCGCAAGTTCGTGCTGCGCCGCGAGCGCGCACTGGTCGCGACGATCGCGACGCCAGGGATCGGCCCCGAGGTCGCCGACGCGCTCGCCGCCTTCTGCGCCGAGGCGCACAATCGCGCGGTGGTGTTCGACCTGCTGCGCGAGGTGGCGCCCGCCGACGTGGTGCTGGAGGCGGTGGCGTCCGAGGTCTCGGGGCTGACCGTGGTGTTCACCGGCAAGCTCGAGACGATGAGCCGCGACGAGGCCAAGGCGCAGGCCGAGCGGCTCGGCGCCAAGGTGGCGGGCTCGGTCTCCAAGGCGACCGACCTGGTGGTGGCGGGCGCGGATGCGGGCTCGAAGCTCAAGAAGGCGGGCGATCTCGGGGTGCGGGTGATCGACGAAGCGGGCTGGGCGGCGATCGTGGCGACCGCTGGGTAAGGCGGGCACGGTCAGGACCCGCAGCTACGGCTGGAACAGATCGGCCAGGAATGCGCCGGTCATGTCGCTCAACCCGACGATCTTGTCGGTCGCCTGCCGATAGAGCTTGAAATCGATCTCTGCCTCGGGACGCTCGTCCTGTCCGCGGAAGCCGCGCGCCTCGGCGCGTCCGAACCTGTGCCTGCTCGTTCCCGTCCGTTCTATCCGGATCGACACGCGCGGCGTCTGACGGCGCGCGGTCGTCCGCGGAACCGCGCTCGCGCTGGCGACGACGCCGCGCGCAAAGAGGCCCGCGCCGCCCGCATTCTCGCTCGCGAACAGGAAGATCGGGTCGCCGACCGCGACCGTCCGGCCGCCGTACATCGTCTTCTGGGCCGGAAAGTCGAAGATGGTCGCCGCGAGATTCCGGACCTCCGCCTTGATCGCGAACCATGTTATCCGTGCACGCACCTAGCGGCGCCGCATCCGCATCTCGAGCACCGGCCAGTCGCCGCGCTGGCGGCGGCCCGCGGCGCGGAAGCCGTGGCGGCGGTATGCGGCGGCGACTGCATCGACCTGGCTGTCGAGCAGCCCGGCCAGTACCACCGTGCCGCCCGGCGCGGTGATCCCGGCAATGTCGCGGGCGAGCTCGATCAGCGGCTGCGCGAGGATGTTGGCGATGACCAGATCGAAAGGGCCGAACGCGGCGTAGAGCGGATGATCGACCCCGTCCGCGATCGCCGCGACCAGCCGGCCGCGCGCATCGCCCAGCCGGACATGGTTGATCGCGGCATTGTCGAGCGTCACCTCGATCGACACCGGATCGATGTCGGTGGCGAGCGCGCGCGCCTGGGGCCACAGGTTGAGCGCGGCGAAGGCGAGCAGCCCGGTGCCGGTGCCGACGTCCGCGATCGCGCGGAACCGCCGGCCGCGCACCCGGAGCGCATCGAGCGTGTCGAGGCAGCCCGCCGTCGTATAGTGATGCCCGGTGCCGAAGGCGCGGCCGGCATCGATGCGCATTGCGGTGACGCCCGCCGGCACCTCGGCATCGGCATGGGCCTCGGTCACCACCATGAACCGCCCCGCGCGGATCGGCTCGAGCCCCGCCTGGCTCAGCGTCACCCAGTCCTGTGCGGGGACGCGCTCGACCCGCGGTTCGGCCGCATCGGCGACCAGCGCGCGCACCGCCGCGATCGTCGCGGCATCGGGCTCGTGCTCGGTATGCGCCTCGAGCAGCCAGTCCTCGGGCCGGCGCTCGTCGGGCTCGAGCGTGTTGAGCACCGGCGGCTCGTCGAGCGTCGGGAAGGGATCGGACGCCGCGGCCAGCGCCTCGGCCTCGGCGCGCGTGCAGGGCAGCACGATCTTCCAGGAATCGGGGACGATGCTACCGGACATAGCTCGCCCCGTTGACGTCGATCGTCGTGCCGGTGGCGGACGGCGGCGCGTCCAGCGCCAGCCAGCGCACCGTCTCGGCGACCTCCGCGACATCGGCGACGCGGCCGAGCGGGATGTCGGCGAGCAACCTGTCGCCGCCGCGGCTGGCGAGATAGTCCTCCGCCATGCCGGTCATGGTGAAGCCCGGGCACACCGCGAAGGCGAGGATGTCGTCCGCCGCGTACCCCCGCGCGATCGTCTTGGTCATCGCCAGCATGCCGGCCTTGGAGGCAGCATAATGCCAGTGCGCCGGGCTGTCGCCGCGGTGCCCGGCGCGGCTCGCGACGTTGACGATCCGGCCGCCGCCGCCGCGATCCTGGAAATGCCGCACCGCGAGCCGGCAGAGCTCGGCGGACGCGGTCAGGTTGATCCGCATCGTGCGTTCCCACGCGTCGACCCAGGCGGCGTCGTCGAGCGCGATCGGCGCCGCCTCGAACACGCCGGCATTGTTGACCAGCACGTCGATCCGCCCGTCGAGCCGGTCGAGCGCCGCCGCCCACAGCGCCGCCGCCGCGCCGGGCCGGGCGAGGTCGGCGGCGATCACGTCGCCGGTGCCGGCGCTGGCGTGGCCGGCGAGGCGGATGCCCGGCCGATCGAAGGCGTGCGCGATCGCCGCGCCGATGCCGCGGCTGGTGCCGGTGACGAGGATGTGCGTGTCGGTAGCGGTCATGTCGCCGCGTCTCCTAGAGCGATTCGCGCGGCGGCGGAACCGCGATGTCCCAGCCCGGGGCGCCAGCAAGGACTCGCCTTTTGCGGCCCGTCGGTTAAGGTGGCGGGCAGTCACCCGCACCGGCGGTTTAGGAGATGTTATGGCGACTGCGCTCGATTTTGCCGAGGCCGATCTGGGCAATCCGCCCACCCGTCACCAGGCGCTGATCGACTGGGTCGCCGAAATCGCCGCGATCGCCAAACCCGATGCGGTGCGCTGGTGCGACGGCTCGGACGCCGAGTGGAACGAGCTGACCGCGATGCTGGTCGACGCGGGCACGCTGATCGCGCTCGATCCCGCCCGGCGCCCCAACAGTTTCTACGCGCGCTCGGATCCCAAGGACGTCGCGCGCGTCGAGAGCCGGACCTTCATCTGCTCCGAGCGCGAGGAGGATGCCGGCACGACCAACAACTGGCGCGCCCCCGACGAGATGCGCGCGACGCTCGCGCCGCTGTTCGACGGCTGCATGGCGGGCCGCACGATGTACGTCGTGCCCTATTGCATGGGGCCGATCGGATCGGACAAGTCGGCGATCGGCGTCGAGCTCAGCGACAGCCCCTATGTCGTGCTGTCGATGAAGATCATGACGCGGATGGGCAGGGCCGCGCTCGACATGCTGGGCGACGACGGCTTCTTCGTGAAGTGCGTCCACACCGTCGGGATGCCGCTCGGCGCGGGGCAGGCCGACGTGGCCTGGCCGTGCAGCGACGAGAAGTGGATCGTCCACTATCCCGAGACGCGCGAGATCTGGTCCTACGGATCGGGCTATGGCGGCAACGCGCTGCTCGGCAAGAAATGCTTCGCGCTGCGCATCGCCAGCGTGATGGCGCGCGATAACGGCTGGCTCGCCGAGCATATGCTGATCCTCAAGCTGACCTCGCCCAAGGGCAAGGTGCATTACGTCACCGCCGCCTTCCCCAGCGCGTGCGGCAAGACCAACATGGCGATGCTCGAGCCGACCATCCCGGGCTGGAAGGCCGAGACGGTGGGCGACGACATCGCCTGGATGCGCTTCGGCAAGGACGGGCGGCTCTACGCGGTCAATCCGGAGGCCGGCTTCTTCGGCGTCGCGCCGGGCACCGGCATCGCTACCAACAAGAACGCGGTCGACACGCTGACGGCCAACTGCATCTACACCAACACCGCGATCACCACCGATGGCGACGTGTGGTGGGAGGGGCTGACCGACACGCCGCCGGCGAACCTGATCGACTGGCAGGGCAATCCGTGGGATCCCGCCTCGGGCAAGCCCGCGGCGCACCCCAATGCGCGCTTCACCGCGCCCGCCGACCAGTGCCCGTCGATCGCCGACGAGTGGCAGGATCCGGCCGGCGTGCCGATCTCGGCCATCCTGTTCGGCGGCCGTCGCGCGTCCGCGGTGCCGCTCGTCACCGAGGCGTTCGACTGGCAGCACGGCGTCTATCTCGCCGCCAACATCGCATCCGAAGGCACCGCGGCGGCCGAGGGCAAGATCGGCGCGCTGCGCCGCGACCCGTTCGCGATGCTGCCGTTCTGCGGGTACAACATGGCGGACTATTTCGGCCATTGGCTCAAGATCGGCGATGCCGCCGCGTCCGATGCGCGCCAGCTCCCGCGCATCTATCTGGTCAACTGGTTCCGCAAGTCCGCCGAGGGCAAGTTCCTGTGGCCGGGCTATGGCGACAATTCGCGCGTGCTCAAGTGGATCGTCGATCGCATCGAGGGCGAGGCGGACGCCACCGACACCGCGATCGGCCGCGTGCCGACGCCCGGGTCGCTCGATCTCGACGGAATCACGCTCAAGCCCGGCGCGCTCGACGAGCTGCTGACCGTCGATCCGGCGATCTGGCGCGAGGAGGCGCGGCTCGCCGCCGCCGACCTCAGGACGCTCGGCGATCATGTGCCGCCGCGCGTGTGGCAGGAACAGGACGCGCTCGAGGCCCGGCTGGCGGGCTGAGCCGCCTGCCGTCACGAAATGCGAATGGCGGCCGGGCGGAAGCCGCACTTCCGCCGCACCCCGTTCGCTTCGCGCGATCCTGCTCGAAGCGAACGGGAAGTGCGGCTATGCGGAAC
>CAZZZX010000131.1:3753-7296 GCA_964658585.1 uncultured Novosphingobium sp. | reverse complement strand
TTTCGTCTCGCCGTCGCGGCGAGTTCGACCTTCGACATGCTGGCCGATGCGCTGCCGGCCGCCGCCGCGCGCCATGGCGTCGCGCTCGGCATCGTGTCGGCGCCCTACGACCAGATCTCGCAACAGGCCAGCGACCCGGCGTCGATCCTCAACCGCTCTCGGCCGGACGCGGTCCTGCTGGCATACGATCACCGGTGGTTGCGGATCGACCGTCCGGTCGCCGAGGACGAGGGCCCCGACGCGGTCGATCGCGCGGTCGATCATCTGGAATGGGTGATCGAAAATTTCAGGTCTCACGCGGCCGCGCCGGTCATCCTCCAGACGGTCGCGACCCCGCCCGTCGGCCTGTTCGGCCATTTCGACGCACTCGTGTCGGGGACGATCGCGTGGCTGATCGATGCCTTCAATACGCGCCTTCGCGACATCGCGAAGCGGACCGGCAGCTACCTTCTCGATATCGCCGCGCTCGCCGGCCGGGTCGGCACCGACCTGTGGTTCGATCCGGTGCAGTGGAACGCCTACAAGCTGCCGTTCGCCGGCGCCTGTGCTCCGATCTATGCGGACTCGGTCGGCCGCCTGCTCGGCGCGATACGCGGCAAGTCCCGCAAATGCCTCGTGCTGGACCTCGACAACACCGTGTGGGGCGGCGTGATCGGCGACGACGGCATCGGCGGCATCGCGATCGGACAAGGCAATGCGCAGGGCGAGGCGTTCCTCGCCATCCAGCAATATGCGCTCGATCTCCGGTCGCGCGGCATCGTGCTCGCGGTCTGCTCGAAGAATGACGAGGCCGTCGCACGATCGGCCTTTCGCGAGCATGTCGACATGCTGCTCAGGGAAGAGCATATCGCGGTCTTCCAGGCGAACTGGATCGACAAGGCGAGCAATCTCGAGGCGATCGCCGGGGCGCTCAACATCGGTCTCGATGCGCTGGTCTTCCTCGACGACAATCCCGCCGAACGCGCCCATGTGCGCGCCGCGCTGCCCGCGGTGGCCGTCCCCGAACTTCCGGCCGATCCCGCATGGTACCCATGGTATCTCGGCGCGGCGGGTTATTTCGAGGCGGTCACCCACTCGGCCGAGGACCGTGGCCGCGCCGACTCCTACGCAGCCGATGTCCAGCGGGCCGAGGTGAGATCACGGCACGGCGAGATCGGCGACTATCTCGATTCGCTCGAGATGCGCGCGATCGTGTCGCCTTTCTCCGCGGAGACCCGCAAACGAACGACGCAGCTCATCAACAAGACCAATCAGTTCAACCTGACGACCCGGCGCTACACCGAGGCGCAGGTCGACGAGATGGAACGCGATCCCGCGGTCGCGACCATCCAGTTCCGCCTGTCGGACCGCTATGGCGATCTCGGCCTGATCGGCATCGTGATCTGCCGGATCGGCGATCGGCCCGACCGCTGGATCGTCGACACATGGCTGATGAGTTGCCGCGTCCTCGGCCGGCAGGTCGAGAAGCTGATGCTCGACGAGGTCGTCCGCCTCGCGCGCAGCCAAGGGATCGCCACGATCACCGGCGTCTACATCGCGACCGGGAAGAACGCCATGGTGGCGACACTCTACGAGACGCTGGGTTTCGCCGACAGGCACGGGGAGCAAGACGGGACCGCCGCCTGGAACCTCGACGTCGGGGCTTACGAAGCGGCGGACATACCCATCGCCGTCACGCGGACATGGCCCGGCGCGACGATCACGGCTTGAGCCGCCAGCCGGTGCGGAAGATCCACCACAGCAGCACCAGGCAAAGCGCCATGAACGCCGCGGTGAAGCCGAGGCTCGCGCCCACCCCGACATCGCCCAGCCCATAGAAGCTCCAGCGGAAGCCGCTGACCAGATAGACCACCGGATTGAACAGGCTCGCGGTGCGCCACGGCTCGGGCAGCATATCGATCGAGTAGAAGGCGCCGCCGAGGAAGGTCAGCGGGGTGACGATCAGCGCCGGCACGATCGCGAGCTGTTCGAAATTCTTCGCCCAGATGCCGATGATGAAGCCGAACAGGCTGAACGCGAGCGAGGTCAGCACCATGAACGCCACCATCCAGGCCGGATGGAGGATGTGGACATCGGTGAAGAAGGTCGCGGTGGCGAGGATGATGAGGCCGATCGCCACCGACTTGGTCGCCGCCGCGCCGACATAGGCCGCCACCACCTCCAGCGCGGACAGCGGCGCGGACAGGATCTCGAACACGGTGCCGGTGAATTTGGGGAAGTAGATGCCGATCGAGGCGTTCGAGATGCTCTGGGTGAGCAGCGTCAGCATGATGAGGCCCGGCACGATGAACGCGCCATAGCCGATGCCGCCGACATGGCTCATCCGCGAGCCGATCGCGCCGCCGAAGACGATGAAGTAGAGCGCCGTGGTGATGACCGGCGTCGCCACGCTCTGCCAGATGGTACGCAGCGTCCGCATCATCTCGGTGCGATAGATCGCCCACACGCCATTGAGGTTGATGGCGCCGCTCACGCCGCGTGCTCCACCAGCCCGACGAAGATGTCCTCGAGCGAACTCCGCGTCGTGTCGAGGTCGGTGAAGTCGATGTCGAGCTCGGCGAGCCGGCGGAGCAGGCCGGGGATGCCGGTATCCCGGCTTTCGGCATCGAAGCTGTAGACCAGCCGGCAGCCGTCCTGCGCGAGCGCGAGCGACCAGTCGGCGAGCGCCGCGGGCAGTTCGGCCATGGGATTGCGCAGCGACAATGTCAGACGGCGCTTGCCGAGCTTGCGCATCAGCGCGGCCTTGTCCTCGACGAGCAGGATCCTGCCGCCGTCGATCACGCCGACGCGATCGGCCATTTCCTCGGCCTCCTCGATATAATGGGTGGTGAGGATCACGGTGACGCCGCGCTCGCGCAGGCGGCGGACCAGCGCCCACATGTCGCGGCGCAGATTGACGTCGACGCCCGCGGTCGGCTCGTCGAGGAACAGCAGTCCGGGTTCGTGGCTCAGCGCCTTGGCGATCATCACGCGGCGTTTCATCCCGCCCGACAGCTCGATGATCCTGGACCTGCGCTTCTCCCACAGCGAGAGGTCGCGCAACAGGCTCTCGAGATAGGCGGGGTTCGGCGCGCGGCCGAACAGACCCCGGGTGAAGCGCACCGTGTCCCACACGGTCGCGAAGATATCGACCGCGATCTCCTGCGGGACCAACCCGACCGCGGCCCGCGCCGCGCGCAGATCGGTCGCGACGTCGTGACCGTCGATGACGATCGTGCCGCTGGTCCTGGTGACGGTGCCGCAGACGATGTTGATGAGCGTCGTCTTGCCCGCACCGTTGGGCCCGAGCAGCGCGAAGATCTCGCCGCGCGCGATCTCGAGATCGACCGAGTCAAGCGCGGTCAGCCCCGATCCGTAACGCTTGGTGACGCCCGAGACCGACAGGATCGGGGTGGAGGCGCCGGGGAGCGAGAAGGTCATGACGTGCCCGTTCGATAGCGATCTCGAGCTCTTTGGGCCCCCGCCCCGCGCAAAGCCAGCGACATGGTGGTTCCGCGGTGCCGCGGGACTGCCGGATCGGCGATGCGGGACGCGCGGACGGGG
>CAZZZX010000131.1:0-3701 GCA_964658585.1 uncultured Novosphingobium sp. | reverse complement strand
ACGATCGTCGCGCGCACCGCAACGCGCGCTTGTCCGGCGCGGCGTGCTTCCGCTACGAGCGGCGACATGAAAGCAATCCACATCGCCATCGCCGCGACCGCCATCGTCGCCGTCCAGTCCATCCCGGCGCAGGCTGCGGGAGCGCCCGCGGCGACGAACCGCGACGTGCATTGTCTGATGCTCAGCAACCTGTTCAGCAAGACCTCGACGGCCGCGCAGGCCAAGGAGGCGGCCGGCCAGTCGCGCCTGTTCTACCTCGGTCGCGTGTCGGACAAGTTCACGCCGGCACGGCTCGAGGCGGCGATGACCGCCGAGGCCAAGGCGATCGACCCCGATCGTGCCGGGGTGGACATGAACAAGTGCATCGCCAGCATCCAGGCGGCAGCCGAAGCGGTCGAGGTCGCCGGCCACAAGGCCGCGGCGAGCGGCGGCGCGATGCCCGCCGCGGTGCCCCACGCCCCGCCCGCGGCGGCCGGGCCGCCCAATCCCGCCTCGTCGCGATAGCCCCGGCGTTATCCGGGCGTCGGGGATCGTTCGGGAAAGCCGGTTCCGGCCCGTACGCGCAGAGTGCCCGTTCGCGCCTTCTCGAACAGGATCTCAGCGGAAGCGCTTGCGCAGCGTGATGCGGAAGGTGCGTCCGGTCGGGTTGAGATAGGACTGCGCATAGGCCGACGGCACGCCGCCGTTCGACTGGCGGACGCTGGTGTGCGCGCCGAGCAGATTGTCGGCGGAGATGTTGAGGCTGCCGCGCAGGAACGGCAGCCGGCGGGTGAGCGCGGGCAGTGCGGCGAGGTTGAACTGCAGGCGCAGATTGAGCCGGATACCCTGCGAGAAGGTCAGCCTGTCGTCGAGCTGCGGTCCGGCGGTGGCGGTGGTATGGGTCTGCCATTCGGCGTTGACGTCGGCGCTCCACACCGCGGTCGAGACCGTGGTCTGCAGCTCGATCTCGTGGGCGGGGGTGCCGCCGGTGTCGCCGATGATGTCGTTGCCGAGCAGATCCAGTCGCGGCATCCCGTCGCGCAGCACGACATTGTCCTGCAGGCGCCAGGTATCGTAGAGCGCGATCTGGAACTGGTCGCGGACCGGCGGCTTGGTGGTGCCGGCGCTGCCCGGGACCGCGTGCGCCGCGCCGAACGCGCTCGAATAGGTCAGTCCCCAGCGCACCTGCTGGCGATCGCGCCGCGCGAGGTTGACCGGGCTCACGTCGATCGCGGTCAGGTAACCGGTCGCGCTGCGGGTGAAATGGTCGGGGAAGGCGGCCTCGGCCGCCGCGGTCGCGGCGGTCAGGCTGGCGATCGGATTGCGCGTGCGATCGATCGTATAGTCCGCCGACAGCGTGAGATCGGATATCCGCAACGGCGTGACCTGGAGCCGCAGGTCGGTGACGTCCGAGGTCGAATGCCGCAAATCCGTGGTGCCCCCCTCGATCCGGTCGACGATCGCGGTGTTGTCCTGGACGAAATCGAATTCGCGCAGATCGGGCGTGGCGAGCCCCGCTTCGGCGAGCTGGAACAGGCTCGGTGCCTGCTGGGTGTGGCTGTACGAGGCCAGGAAGGTCACCGGCCTGATCGGCGACCAGTTGAGCGTCGAGCCGATCGTCGGCAGCGTGCCGAAGTCCGAAAGCCGGCGCAGCTCGCCATTGACGCCCGCCGACAGCTTGCCGATCGCCGCATCGCGGGACGTGATCGGGACATCGAGATTGGCCTGCGCATTGCCCTCGCTGCGATCGCGATCGGTCTGCTCGGGCACGAGCGGGGACGTGCTCCTGATCCCCGAAAAGACGAACCCCGTCCGCAGCGCCGCGGTGACCGGACCGGCGGGCAGCGCGAACAGATCGCCGTTCAGATAGATGTCGCCGCTCGCGCTGCGCTGGTTGGTCGAGACGCAATCCGCATCGCCCACGCCGCCGCAGCGCTCGCCGAGCAGCCCGGGCGACGGCAGCAGCACCGGATCGAGCTGCCGGCTGCCCGCGGCGGGATCGGTGCGGGTGACGCGCGTCATGTCGTCGAGCCGGCCGATGAACGACCATTTCCAGGTGTCGAGCTTGCCGTTGAGCGTCAGGCTGGTCTGCGCACCGACGGTCTCGTCGACCCGGTACAGCGGCCCGGTGATGAGCGCCGGCAGACCCTCCGCGACGAGCAGATCGCCATCCTCGTCCGCAAGACCGGGGCGGCTCTGCATCGTGTCGAGATCGAGCCGGCCGGTGAGCTCCGCGTTGATCGTGCCGACCGGGCGCGTCGTCGCGCCGTTCACGGTCAACTCGTCATTCTGGGTGGCGACGGTGTGTGCGGGCACCGGCACGCCCGCGGCCGCGCTGCCCGGCGGCCCGGCGAGCGTGGTGCCGGCGAGGATCGGATCCTGATGGCTGTAGTCGACGCCGATGTTCCAGTGCGAGGTCTCGCCGATCCGGACGAGATCGGCCTTGGCGCGATAGACGCCGCGCCAATTGTCCGGCGCGGCGGTATAGCGACCGATGAGGGTGAGCGCGCGATAGCTGCTGCGCAGCACGACGTTGACCACGCGCTGATCGGCGCCATAGCCATATTGCAGCGCGACCTCTTCGGGGAACACCTCGATCCGAAGCACCGCCTCGGGCGGGAAATCCTGAATCGACGAGAAGCCGGCGATGCGCTGGCCGTTGACCAGCACGATCGGCGTCGCGGCGGCTGCGCCGGGGGCGCTGCCGCCGCTCTTGATCTCGGGGGCGATGTCCTCGAACACCTCCCGGAGATCGACCGCGCCGAGCGCCTTGATGGCGCGCGACGTGATGCTGACCTCGGGCGGGATGTCGGTCGCGACCGCGCCGCGCTGGCGGTGCGCGGTGACCAGGATCTGGTCCTGCGCATCCTCCGCGGCCTCCGCGGCTTCGGCGGCGGCGACCGGATCCGGCTTCGCCGCAACCGGCGCTGCGGCGGCGGTCTGGGCGTGGCCGGCACCGGACTGGAGACCGGAGGCGAGCAACAGCGCGGCGCCACAGCCGCCCCATCGCGCACGCGCCGGCTTTGCGACTGAGTGGGGCCTGCCGATCATGTTCGAGAAGCCGCCTTGCTGCCGGTCTGGGATCTGAAGAAGCCGCATCGGCGGTCGCGGACCCGGGCGCGGTGCGAATGGCGGCCCGCTGGTGGCGGGATGCTGTCCCTCAGCCTACGATTTCGTCATGTACGGCACGCGCGCGGCCACGCACGGGGACGCGACCGCCGATCCGCAGCCGGAACCTCCGCAGGGCGCGGGACGTGGTACGGCGACATGTTGAATCTGCCCGGCATCGGCGACCGCGTCTGGGTGAAGGCGCCCGCTACGGCTCGTCGGCGTCGGCGAGAAGCGGATCGCAAGCCACTGTCGGTTTGCTTGGCGGAGACGGAGGGATTCGAACCCTCGGTAGGAGTAATCCCCCTACGGCGGTTTAGCAAACCGCTGGTTTCAGCCACTCACCCACGTCTCCGGGCCGGCACGGACGGGGGCTATAGCGGTGGTGCGGGTGCGGCACAATGGTCGGTGGCCATTATGAGGCGCGCCACCGCGCCGCCGTTCATTGCGCCGCAAGCCGGTTCGCGCTTATCCAGGGCGCGCGTTCACGCACCGGGGAGCCTGTCATGTCGACCACCATCCGCCGCCCGATCCGGATCGCGCTGCTCGCGCTGGCCGCAGGCACGACGATGACGGCGCCGCTCGCCGCCCAGGTGCGCACGGTGGACCCCTCG
>CAZZZX010000130.1:0-7326 GCA_964658585.1 uncultured Novosphingobium sp. | reverse complement strand
ATCGGGCCTCTGCAGCTTTGGCTGGGGCTCTGCGACAGCAGCAGCCTGCACTCGGCGGTCCGGATCGCGTCCTCGCGGAGCAGCTCCGCCTCCTGGCGCTTGAGGAAGACCATCGACGCTACGGCGACCATGGCCGAGACGATCAACGCGGTCGCGATCAGGAACAGGGTGGCGGACGGGCGTTTGGGGCGCTGGGGCAGGACGCCGAGGTCGAACCCCTCGCTCATCCGGCGTCTCCGCCGAGGCCCTCCCCGAGCAGCGGCTGGAGCGAGAGCAGCGCCTGGGTGCGATTGTTGACCCCGAGCTTGCGGAAGATCGCGGTCAGGTGCGCCTTGACCGTCGCCTCGGTGACGCCGAGGTCGCCGGCGACCTGCTTGTTGAGCTTGCCGTCGGCGAGCGCCAGCAGCACGCGCAACTGCGCGCCCGACAGGGTCGCGATGCGATCGCGCGCCGAGCCCGCGCCGGCATCTCTGGTCGTCGCCGGCGGATAGACGGAACGGCCGGCGACCACCTCGCGCATCGCGCGCGCCATCTCGTCGAGCGGCAGCGACTTGGCGAGGAAGCCCGCCGCGCCGAGCGCGCGTGCGGCCTCGATCAGTTCGGGACGGCGCTGCGCGGTGACCAGGACGATCGGCACCGGGCCGAGACAATGCTGCAGCCGGAGGAAGCCCGAGAAACCGCGCGCATCGGGCAGCATGAAATCGAGCAGGACGAGCTTGTATCCTCGCCGTTCGCGGGCAAATAGTTCGGCCTCGGCAATCGATGCGGCCTTGTCGACCGCCATCTCCGGCATACTCGACCGCACTGCCAGCGACAGCGCCTCGACGATGAGCGGATGGTCGTCCGCTATGAGTACCCGCGCGCTTGCCACAGGCCCTGCTCCTACCGGGTGGCGCTTGCGCTCTCCATCCACCCGAAGTCGTTTATACCTTCGACCTTTGGATGAAACACGAACGTGCGGTAAGATTCAAACAGCTATTTGACCGGATGTGGGGAAAATGTCGCATGAGCCCCGCCTATTGATCGTCGACGACGAGCCCGTGCATCGGGCGTTCGTCACATTGGTACTCGAATCGGCGGGCTGGACCGTGGACGAGGCGGCGGACGGCGCCTCCGCGCTGCACGCGATCGCGGCATCGCGATATGCGGTCATCCTGCTCGATATCACGATGCCGGGGATGGACGGTTTCGAGATCGCGCGGGCGATTCGCGCCGGCGGGACGGACGAGTCCGCGGTCCCGATCCTGGCGTTCACCTCGCTGTCGGGCCCGGACCTGATGGGCCGGATCGAGGCCGCGGAAATGGACGGCCATATCGCCAAGCCGATCCCCCCCCCCGCGCTGATCGAGCGATTGGCGCCGTGGTGGCCGCTGGCGATGACCCCGGCACGCTCGCGTCTCGCCGCGGCGTTCGGCGCGGCCGAGATCGCCGCGCTCAACGAAAGCTTCCGCACGCAGCTCGTCGATGCGCTGGCGCGGATCGACGACCCGGACGTCGCCGTGCTCGCGCATCGTATCGCGGGCGTGGCGGGGACGCTCGGTTTCATGGACGTCCACGATAGCTGGCTCGCGCTGTCCGAGGACGCGCACGGCGCGCGCGGCCAGGCCGTCCGCGCCGCGCGCCGCGCGCTGCGGGCGCTCTAGAATGTCAAAATGCTCGAGAGGGCGCCCGTCGTCAGGTGATACGTCACGGGCCCGGTCGCGGGCAGCGTCTGCGTCCATTGCGCGCCCGCATAGATCCGTCGCGGCGGCAGCTTGGTGCAGCCGGTGATCGCCGCGGGGGCGGGGCACTGGCTGCCGTCGTACAGCTCGGCATTGGTATTGCCGCGGTTGGCGAGCGTCAGCGTCGTGCCCGATCGCGTGCCGACGATGTCGGGCCGTGCCGCCTGCGGGCGGTAGATCACCAGCGCGTCATAGCCGACCAGCAGCTTGAGCGCGGTGGTCGGCGCCGAGACCGATCCCGCGACCGGCTTGATCGTGACCCGATAGATGCGGTCGTCCGCCGGGCGCGCCGCGACCGCGGCGATCCGCACCAACTTGCGCTCGCCTGCCTGGAGGATGAGCTTCTGCGGCGACACCAGCAGGCCGCCGACCGCCGGATCGGTGATGCGGACGCGTTTCTCCGCGGGCGTGCCCGCACCGACGATCTCCGACGGTTCGGCGACCACATAGGCGACATCGGCGCTGTCGTTCCACACCTCGATATCCTGCGCGGTCGGCGCGGTCGGCGCGATGTCGACGACCGCCTGGCTGAGCACGATGCCGGCGGGCGCCGCGGCGGGCACCAGCGCGAGCGCCAGCGCGGCGCGGTATGGACGCATCACCTCTATCCTCCTCCTCATGGCCGGCACGGCACGGCGCCGAGCGCGGTATAGCCCTTGTCGGTGGCGTGTGCCGAGAGCGTCGCGCGACAGGTCGCGCCGTCGCCGGTGCGCGCGGTCAGCACCGCGTCGCCGGGCGCCTGGAGCTGGAACCAGCCCGCGCCGTCGGTCGCGGCGATCACGCCGCCGGGGGCGGTGACGTCCGCATCGGCGAGCGGACGGCCGTCGGCGCGGACCAGCCGGCCGAACATCGCGAGCACCGGCGATGCCGTCCAGCGCAGCGCCGCGACGCTGCCGGGAAAGATGTCGACGACCCGCGGCTGCGCGTCGAACGCGACCAGCGCGCCGCCGATCGGGCGCACGCGCACGGTGTAGCGGCGATAGGGCGCGACCGAGATGGCGAGCCGGCCGCCGGGCCGGATCACGCCGGCCGGCGCATCGTCGAGCAGCACCTGGAACCTGGTGTCGCGCGCGCTGCCGCCCATCCGCACGATGATCGCGGCATCGTTCTGCTCGCGCGCGCCGAACGTCGCCGCGCCCTGCGTCGCCGCGACCTCGGTCTGCAGGCTGAGGCCGTATTGGGTGCTGCTCTGCGCACCGTCGGCACGATGCGTGAGGGTGCCGGCGAAATAGCCCATCGGCCCGCGCTGATCGATCGTGCCCTGCACCAGCGTGCCGTCGCTGCCCTGCTGGACCAGGCCCGCGGCATCCAGCCGGCCGCCGAGCAGGTCGCGCTGGAGCGAGCCGCCGATCTCGGCGAGCGCGGCGAGATGCCGGCCGGTGCCGTCGTCCTCGGTCTGCGCGCCGGCCGAGGCGGTCAGCGACGAGCGGTCGCCGAGCAGCTGGAAGCGCAGGCCCAGCGTCACCGAGCGGCCGCGGTCGGTCTCGGCGAAGCTGCCGTCGAAGGCGAGTTGCGCGCGGCGGCGCTGGAGCAGCGGGAGGTGCAGCGTCGGCCCGATCGCATAGTTGGTCGACTGGCCGACATCGTGCCGCCAATAGGCCGACAGCCCGATCTGCGCGCGCGCGATCCGCGCCGACAGCGTCCCCGAAAGCTGGGTGTAGCTGGTCGCGTCGAACAGCTGCGCCTGCGTGCTCTGCAGCGAGAAGGCGTCGCTGGTCGTGGTGTCGAGCGGGATCAGCGGATGGCGGCCATGGGTGTCGATGTGACGCAGGTCGATCGAATAGCCGAACCGCCCGCCCGAGGCCGAGCTGGCGGTCAACAGCCCGCCGGTGTCACCGTCGGTCGAGCCGAGCAGCGCGGCGCGCGCCTGGAAGGCATCGGTGAACCAGCTGCCGCCGACCTCGGCGAGCGCCTTGCGGTTGGTCGCCATCACCGCCGTGTCCCAGGCGAAATGGGTGCCGAGCCGCCGCGCCGCGCCGATCGTGGCGAGCGGGATGCGGCTGACCGCGAGCAGCGAACCGGGCCGGTCGATCGCGATCAGTCCGGCATCGGCGAAGAACAGCGTGCGCCCCGGCGGCGGCAGCCCCGCGCTCTTGGTGAAGAAACGCTGCTCGGTGCGCGCGGCCCCGCCGACCTCCTGGATGCGGATCTCGACCGGATAGGAGCCGTCGGGCAGGCCCGAGGTATCGAGCGTCTGGTTGCCCGCCTCGTAATCGTGGCTGCTCACCAGTCGTCCGCCCGCCAAGAGATCGACGCGTGCGCGCTGCGACAGGAACACGACCAGCGGCGTGCCCGTCATCACCGTGCGATCGGCCCGGGTATCGAACTGCGAGGCGATGCCGAGACCGACGATCCGCCGCCGCCCGACCAGATCCGCGCCCGGCGCATAGGTGACGCCCGCGGTGTAGCGCACGTCGCCGCGATCGAGCTGCGCGACCGCCGTGTCGAGGCTCGCGCCCTGCCCCGACGAATAGGATGCCTCGGATGCCAGCCGCGCCGCGCCGAGGGCGAGGATCGCGCGGTCGCGGATATTGTAGAGCGTGCGCTGCCCGTCGCCGCCGGCGAGCGCGCCGCCGATCGAATCGACCAGGCTCGGCGCGTCGTGTGTGGGGACGAGATAGCGGTCGGCGAGCACCTGCCGGACGACGAGCAGCCTGGGATTGACGACGATCGTCGCGAGGAAGCGGCGCGCGTCGAAGACGATCGCGGCGACTTCTGGATGCGGCGGCGCGCATCCGTCCGCGCGCGGATCGCACAGCGACCGTGCGTTCGTATCGAGCTCGCCGCGCAGCGCGGCGGCCACCGCGGCCGGATCGAGCAGGCCGGGGATCGCGGCGACGACGGCGTCGGGGTGGAGGATGCGGACATGCCCCGGGATGCCTCGACCTCGAACTGGCCGATGCGGCGCCCGCCGAACATCATGTCGGCGACGACGTGCTGCGTCTCCGCGAGGCCCGCGAAATCGGGCGGCATGTCGATCGCGACCAGCGCCGCCGCAGCCGGGCGGACATCCCCCGCCGCCAGCAGCGGCTGGCCGCCGATCGGCAGGACCACGAGCGCGACGAGCGCGCGCAGCAGGATCGCCAGGTTCCTGTCGCTGGCCATCCTGCCGCTCCCCAGCGCAAGTGCCGACCCTGGGCCGGGTCAGCTCATTGCGGCTGGACGACGAGGGTCAGCGTGCCGGTGTAGGAGGCCGCGGCGACCATCGTCTGGAGGTCGGTCGCCGCGATCGACACGATCAGGCTCGAGGTCGTGCTCGGCGCGGCGGTGCAGCCGGGCAGCGTCGCGGTGGTGACGAGCGACGCCGACGCGGTGCCCGCGGTGAGCGCGGTGCCCGAGGTCTGGGACGCGGTCGCCGCCCATTGCACGCTGTAGGGCACGGTCTTGGTATTGTAGGCGAGCGTGAACGCGCCGCTGGTGCCGCTACCGGTCGCGGTGATGGTGTAGCCCTTGCCCGCGGTGTTGCTCCACACGCAGTCGCTCTGCGATGCGGTCGCGGCGGTCGCCGGGTCGAGGCTGCCGAAGGCGATGTCGGTCAGGCCGGTGATCTGCGCCCGCTGCAGGACGGTCGCGCTGATCGCGACGCTGCCCGTCGAGGTCGTCGAGATCAGGCCCTGTGTCGCGGCATCGGCGGGGGCGGCGAGGCTGCCCGCGACGAGCGCTGCGCCGACGGCCCAGACGGCGACGGTGCGGCCCGAACGGGCAATCGTGCCGGCACGGGGCGCGGCGGCGAAGATCGGCTTCCGGATAGGCATGGTTCGGGTCCTCGTGGCGTTGGGGGCCGGTCGCGAACGGGATGCGTCCGGCTTCGTCACGAGCTAGGCGGGCGGGCGGTTAACGAGTTCTCGCGCGGTTCCCGTCGCGGCCGCCGCTTGCGACCAAGGTCTAGCACCGTGCGGACATCGATCCTTTGACGGCCTTGTCGCAGGACCGGGCACCTGCGACGCATGAGCCATTGCGAGGGGCCGGGAAACGGCGCACTAGACGGGGCGGTATCGATCGCGTCCGCCATCCCTTGGGATGCGCGGTGCGCGTGTTCGACGTTTGCGTTCGTGTTCCGGGGGGAACGATGGGCGGCCTGGTCGCCGCGCCGCCGTCCTCCCAGCAGCTTGGGGGACGAGGCGGCGTGACGAAGCGAACTGGAGTTGCCGCGTGGATCGCGGGCGCGATTCAGGTGGCGGCGATCGGCCTGATGGCCTCGACGGGCCCGGCGTCGGCCGAGCTGCCGCCCAGCGTACAGGACAGTTTCCAGCTCGGCTCGGGCAAGGGCGTGCTGTGCCGCGCGACCACCAGCACGGCCGGCAACGCCGTGACCGGCATGTTCGACCGCGGCTACTCGATCCTGTGCCGCGACGCCGCGGCGCCGGTCGGCAAGCTCTACGCGCTGCGCACCGATCAGGCGAGCGCGATCGCGCGACTCGACAAGCTGCGCGGCGGCGACGTGCCGTGCGGCCCCGCCACGCCCGCCAAGATCGACGGGATCGCGGGCGCGACCGAGCGCGACTGCACGCTGACCCACGAAGGCGTCGGCTACCGCATCTATACCGTCGCCAGGGGCAGGACGACCTACGTCGCCGAGGGTCTGCAGGGCTATGACGGCGCGCTCAAGCTCGGCTTCCGCACCCTCGTCGCGGACAAGGCCCAACCCGGCGAGATCGAGGCGGCGACCACGCAGGTCGCCAACCCCGCCGCCTTCGCGCGCGTCCAGGCGGGCACGCTCGATCCGGCGCAGCTCCTCGCCGAGGGCTATCGCCGCAACAACAGCGGCAACTATGCCGATGCCGCCGAATTCTTCGACGCGCTCAACGATCGCCAGCGCTCGGCCGCGATGAAGGGCCTGCTCGGCGAATACGTCGCCAACCGCGCGCTGCAACGCTCCAATCTCGGCGAGTTCGATCAGGCCGACGCGCTGTTCGGCAACCTGATGACGATCCCGACCAACGACCCGGTCCAGCTTCGCCTGCGGCGCAACTTCCTGGCGCTGCACCTGCTCAACGAAGGCCATTACGACGAGGCCAGGGCCGAACTGCTCAAGCCGATCACCCCGGTCGCCGCCAACATCACCATGCCGAGCGGCGCGCCGATCATCGATGCGTCGGTGGCGGCGCAGCTCAACGCCGATTCGCAGAACGGGCTGAGCGGCTCCGACAGTTCCAGCCTGACCCCGGTCGAGCGCGGCGAGATCCTCGATGCGCAGGCCGAGCAGATCCGTGGTACGATCTCGCGTATCCAGGGCGACGTGCCGACCGCCGAGACGCTGCTCGACAAGTCGCTCGCCGATCTCAACAAGGTCCGCGAGGGCCGCGTCACCGCGCTCGCCCGCCTGCGCGCGCAGACCTATGGCGAGTTGTCCGCCTGCGCCGAGACGCGCGGCGACAACGTCACCGCCGAGCGGCTGCTGCGCGAGGCGCTGGCGATGGTCGTCGTCGAATATCCCAATACCGCGGCGGAATGGGCGGCCAAGGCGCGGCTGGCGGGCTATCTCGCGCGTCATGGCCAGTCCGATGCCGCGCTCGGCCTCTATCGCGAGGTCGTGCAGAGCGTCGTCCAGAACGGCGGCTCGGCGATCGGGCTGCAGCGCCTGCTGTCGCCCTATTTCGCGCTG